>DAINSR010000115.1:0-6959 GCA_036741255.1 Flavobacterium sp. | reverse complement strand
AAGGACAAATTTTTTAGCAAATGGAAAAAGTTTAAATCAATTCATTATTTAAAAATAGTGAAATCTCTTGTTTACATTAAATTATTTACATTCATTGGGGTTAATTTTTTAATGTTAATTTGAAACAAATACTTTGAAGTGCTTTTTTGACGAACAAATTTTCACAAATAGAAAATAAAACGATGTAAATTGTATATTTGTTTTTTAAATGGCAAAATAGTATGCAAACAAAAATTTTAATCATTGGGGCTTGCGGTCAAATAGGGACAGAACTTACAAAAAAACTAAGAGAATTATATGGAGTTGAAAACGTGGTGGCATCTGATATTAGAAGGTTAGATAGTGATGTAGTTAATAATGGAATTTTTGAAGACATCAATGCTTTAGATTATAATCAAATATTAGGATTAGTTGAAAAATATCAAATTACCGATGTTTATTTAATGGCTGCATTGCTATCTGCAACGGCTGAGAAAAACCCAGCACTCGCATGGGATTTAAACATGAATTCTCTTTTACATGTTTTAAATATTGCTCGTATTGGTAAGATACGAAAAATATTTTGGCCTTCTAGCATTGCAGTTTTTGGTCCCACTTCTCCTAAAGAAAATACGCCACAGTATACCATTATGGAACCATCTACAGTCTATGGAATAAGCAAACATTCGGGCGAACGCTGGTGTGAATACTATAATACTCATTATCAGGTAGATGTTAGAAGTATTCGTTATCCAGGTTTGATAAGTTGGGTTTCAAAACCAAGTGGGGGTACCACAGATTATGCCGTAGAAATTTATCATCAAGCACTATTAGAAAATAAATATACTTGTTTTTTGTCTAAAAACACTGCACTACCTATGATGTATATGGATGACGCCATTAAAGCATCGGTGCAAATTATGCAAGCACCAAGTGAGAAAATAAAAATCAGATCTTCATATAATTTGAGTGGTATGAGTTTTACCCCAGAACAAATAGCAAATGAAATTAAAAAGCACTGCCCTAATTTTGAGATGGCTTATGAAACTGATTTTAGACAAAAAATTGCCGATAGTTGGCCCGTGAGTATTGATGATTTTTATGCACGTGAACATTGGAATTGGCACAACGATTATAATTTAGAAAGTATGACAATTGAAATGATTAAAAATCTAAAGGAAACGATATACAATCTATAAATTGCATTTTTTTGATACACTAATTAGATAATATTTTTAAGATGAATGATGGCTTTGAAGAATTAATTTCAACATATATATCTAACAAAATAGGGGTTTCTACAAGTTTTTTGAATGAAGATTTAGCAACTCAACTAAGGCAAAACTTATCTTATTTGCAGGAAAGAGAGGTTTTAAAAGAGGCAGGAATAGGGCATCAAGTATCTTTTTTAAAAGATAAAGAAATTAGGAGTGATGTTATTTATTGGTTAGATAAAAAAAACGAAAATCCATTTGAGTTGGCTTTTTTTAAACTTGTAGAAGACTTTATCAGTTACTTGAATAAAGAGTGTTACGCGGGTATAAACAACTATGAATTTCACTATGCAATATACAAGCCTGGTACGTTTTACAAAAGACACCTAGATCAGTTTCAGGATAAGAAAAACCGTCAATTTTCTATGATAACATATCTAAATTTAAACTGGAAAACAGGCGACGGGGGTGAACTTTTAATTTATAAGAATTCTGATTGCATTTCTATTAGCCCCACTAATTGTAAAACTGTTTTTTTTAAAAGTAACGAATTAGAACACGAAGTATTGCCAACACAACAATACCGACTTAGTATAACCGGGTGGCTAAGACGAGATTAAAATTCTTATCTTTTCAAGGAAAAATGTGATTTAAAAACCTTTTCTTCATTATTTTTCCCAATGTATTTTACAACAAACCAATAGTCTGTAGAGGGAAGTTCATAGTTGCCTAGTTTACCATTCCATCCTTTAGAGGTTGTGTTAAATTTTTCAATAAATTTTCCATAGCGATCGTATATTTCTACAATAGCAGATTCATTATTTTTTAAATCAAGAATATTCCATGTGTCATTTATTCCGTCTCCATTTGGAGTAAAAAATCTAGGATATTTTAAAACAGTTGCTGATATTGTTATTTCGCCACAAATCCCTGAAATATTTCTAATTTTTATGATATGATCACCTGAAGAAACATTATAAAAAACATTGCTCAATTGATATGGACCAGTATTATCTAGTTGATACTCATAAGTGCCAAATCCATTAATTATACTCACTGTAATTGTGGCTATATCATCAAAATCTCTTGAAACAATTGCATCGGCAACAGCAAAACTTTTAGGAATAACTTTTAAAATTGTTGAATTGTAATTACAATTAGTACCATCATTTGTGCCTAATTTTATTGTTTCAATGGTGTAGTTTCCAACTTTTGGAGGAGAGTATGATGGTCCTGTAAACACTAAGTTATTGTTAAAAAACCAGTTAACAGTAAACTCTGAAGGATTCAAATTAGAATTTACTAACGTGGGTTGTAAAATTTCACTTGTTATAGGATCAACACAAACTAAAACATCAGGAAGAATTAAATCTTGTCTCGGATTTATAGTGAGCGTAAATGATTTTTCGTCAAAACAATTTATATTATCAAAAGCTGTTGCATAAATATAAATTGTATATGTACCAGGAGTGTTTATAGTGTAATCTGATGGGTTTATGATATCAAGTCCGTTTGGGCTTCTATAGTAGTTTACATCGTATTTTGTGTTGTCTAATGCTGGTAAAGTATATGATTCACATCTTACAATGTTTTGAGGGCTTGGCAAAGTAACTTTTGGCGATATGGTAACAGTAAATGACTCGTTATAAATACACGATATTCTACCTCCATTTTTATCATATACATGAATGGTATAAGTACCAGGCGTGTTGAATGTAAAATCAGATGGACTTATTGGATCTACACCATTAGTTTGCCAATAATAATTTCCTACGGATAACGGTGGCAAGGTGTATGTTTCACATGCCTTTATATCTTCAAATTCGCCAATATCTACACCAAGAATGTTTACATCAAAAAATGTTTCTGTATAGCAATCATTAGCCAAGGCTGATGGACTGTGAATGTAGATAGTTTGTGTGTTTGTAATTTCAGTTCCAAAAGGTAATAAATTTCCTTTTCCAGCGGGCTCTGTGTAATAAAATCCATTCTCAATTTTAGGTAGTATAAATGAGTCACAAACAAAAACATTTGTTAGGTTACTAACCTGTGGGAGTGGTACAAACGTAATGTTAAATTCTGTTTGAGCTGGGCAAACGTCTATAATGTCATAAATATAAATTGTTTGAGTATTATATATATAAGTCCCTGCATTGAGTTGAGTTCCTCCACCATTTGGAGCGGTGTAATAAGTGCCATTTGATAGTGGTTGCAGTTGATATGGTTCGCCCACACATTTATATACATCTGCTAAATCATCTACAACAGGGACGGGTTTTATGGTTATGGGCAACACATAGTTTGAGGTGCAGTTAGGAGTTGTTGTGGTATTTGCAAAAACATAAAGTGTTTGAGATGTTGTAATTAAAGTTCCTGCGGGTATGATGTTTCCTCTACCCCCAATTTGAGTAAAATAATTTCCTGCTGGAAGTGCGGGTAGTCTATATCCTCCGCAATTAATTACTGGAACAGGATTGTTTAGTATGGCAATATTGAAACTACTTTGATTAGTGCAACCTTGACTATTATAAATATATATTGTACCACTGTTTGTTACAATATCTCCTGCAAATAATGGTGTGCCTGTACCGCTTGGTCCAGTAAAATAATTACCGTTTGTCAAGGGTTGCAAGGTATAACTAACACATGTTACTACATTGTTTAGCGTGTCGACTGGTGGTGGTGTATTTATAGTAATAGGAAATGCTTCATCCTTACAAACTATTCCGCCATATTCTATATATAGGTATATAGTTTGGCTTCGTGTTATTAATGTTCCTGGTCTAATTATAACTCCTGTGCCTCTTGGTCCTCCAGATTGAGAATAAAAGTTCCCCGCTGGAGGTATTGGTACTTGAAAACTATTGCAATGAACTAGTGGAACACCATAATCATCAACTAACAACACATTAAAGCTTGACTGATTGGTACACCCATTTTCATCGGGACCACTAAAAATATAATATGTTCCTATATCGGTTATTATGTCATTTGGGCTTAGTTGATTTCCCGTTCCATTAGGACCATCATAAAAAATACCATGAGTTATTGTAGGAAGTGTGTAGCTGCTACATGCTACTACGTTATCAATAGAATCAACAGGAGGTAGCGGATTAACAATAATTTGAAAATTTGTGGTATTAAAACAATTTGAATTTAAAGCACTTGTAACACGCACCCACACTGTTCTAGGAGAGGAAGCAAGTGTTATATTTGCTAGATTGCCAATTCTATTTATGTTATTTATTGCATCAATTTCAGAATTGTAATAATCTATGAAATAGTTATTTGGATTTAAGCCGTTTAAAATCTGACTATTTTGTGTTGTTAAATTTACAGTTAATGTAGCAGATGTATTACAGATTTTTATAGGGTTTGGTTTAGTAATAGGTATTGATTGAATGAGCAATAAATCAAAAGAATATTGAGCTGTACAAAAGGTATTTGTTATAGTATTTAAAAGTTTTATGTATATAGTCTCATTTCCAGAGCTTGGATAAGCATTTAGCGTTCCTGCTGGAATAGGAGTATTTGAAGCTATATTTGACAATGAATTATAATAAAAAACTTGATATTCATTTGCATTAATTCCGAGTGTTGAGGCATTATTCTGCGTTAGGTTGTATAAATAATTACCAGAATTGTCATCACATGCAAAAAGATTATTTGGGTTTGTAACAGCTAGTTCTTTAAAAACAATAGTATCAGTAATTAAACAATTTGTTCTAGGTTTTGTAGCCGTAACGGTGTAGGTTCCAGGTTGAGATACAGTTAATGTATTACTGTTTTCTGGTAAAGTTGTTGTTCCATTCAGTGTCCATGTGTGAACAAAATTTGTATCTGACAGCCCAGAAGTTATGGTAGTTGTGTTTCCAGAACAAAGGGCAGCGTCTGCTCCTAAATTAATAGTACTATTAAAACTCCCAGCAGAAATAAATACTGCAGAGTCATAACTAGAATCTATATAGTCCCCAATTATTAATTTAATTCTGTAAGGATTATTAGGTATAGTAGATGCCGAGGCATTTAAAACTTTTGTATAACCTCGCATATTTAAACTTGATGCAGCAGAATTATCAACATTGTAAGTGCTAAATAATTCAGAGTTTATAGATTCACACGAAGAATTATACAATTCATCCCTAATCTCTTTAACTGAAACTGGGGTATTTGTTCCTGGTAATAAGGCAATATTTTTAGTTATTCCTGTGGTTAAATCTGTTAATAAGAAAGCAAAAACATCGCTAAAACCACACTGAAATTCTCCGTACTCATTTGAGGCAAATAAAAAATTAAAATTAAAGTTATCAGAAATTGGAACAAAATCAAATTGTAAAAAAGCAATGTCTGTAACTCTAAATATTTGCCCAGTGCTATTACTAATATTTTGAAGTTCTGAATCAGTATCATTATTTATTTGTGTACTCAAATCGTCACCCGTGTACAATCCCTCTGTGCTTTTTGCAATTCCATTTCTAATGATTATTCCTTCGTTTAGTAAAAAGGCTGAATTATTTTTATTAAAATAAGCAACGGATTGATCTGAAGAAATTGAAACATTTGTTGGCGTTATACATGAACCTGATAATAAAAGGTTTGCTAAATCATTAGGAGTATAGGTATTGTCAATAGTAACCGTTTGACTATTTACTAATAATGAAAAAAACAATAAAATAAAATAAATGTTTTTCAATGTTTAATGCTTGTTTTAAATGATAGTTTTAATGACAAATATATTCAATTAATTGATTTTGATAATCGTTAAAAAGGGTTAATTATTGTTTGTTAAATTCTTTTGCGTGTGGTAAATAATATGCTTTTAATTTCTTTTGTCTTCGCCCCAAAGTAGCTTTTTCCGAATAGTTTTTAAAAATCCTTCTTCATAAAAATCTACCATTAAAATTTGAAATGGCGATTTTTTTATGCTAAGATGCGTTTCTTTTGGCACAGATATTATTCGTGAATCTAATGAAACTAAAAACTGTTCCCCTCTACCAGAAACACTCATTTTAATTTCAATATCATCTGGGATTACTAAGGGTCTGGCGGTCAAATTGTGAGGGGCAACAGGTGCAATAACTAAGCTTGAGTTTTCGGGCATTAATACAGGGCCACCACAACTCAAGGAATAGCCTGTAGATCCTGTGGGTGTTGCAACAATTAAACCATCTGCCCAGTAGGAATTTAAGTATTCATCGTTCAAATATGTTTCAATAGTAATCATTGAAGTAGTGTCTTTTCTTGAAATCGTAACTTCATTTAGTGCAAAGTCTAATTCCTCTAAATCTTTATTGGCAGGATTGCATTTTAAAGTTAGCAGTGTTCTTTTAGAGATTTTAAAATCTTGGGTAAATAGTTTGGGTAAATTTTTTTCTATTTCATTTATTTGAATCGTAGCTAAAAAGCCAAGTCTTCCAGAGTTTACTCCAACAATAGGAATGTTTTTATCTCTAACAAATGTGGCTGCTCTTAAAATAGTTCCATCACCACCAATGCTAATTAAAAATGAAAAAGAATTGTTTAACTGAGTATGATTTTCAAATATTTCAAATAGCTCGGGGTTGTCTAAAGTACTTTTTATTTTTTCAAAAAAAACCTTCTCAAAAAAAACAGCTGCTTTATGGTGTTCTAATACCTCAATTACTTTATCTACAATTAAACTGGTGTTTTCTTGATAATACTGACCAAAAATAGCTACCTTTATCATTATTATAAATTTAGATATTTGTTTAAGTATTCTGAACGTTCTTTGAGATTTTCTAAATA
>DAINSR010000114.1:0-6981 GCA_036741255.1 Flavobacterium sp. | reverse complement strand
AAATCAATTAATTCAATCATTTGAAAAAGAATATTGAGTTTTTCAGCAGACCCTATATAAAGAAAAACTATTCCTCGTATTTTTTTAACTTTATCTCAAGCTCATTTATTTTAATATCTTTCTGCTTATTGGTTTCTATTAATAGTTTGATTTGATCTATTATATTCTCTGGAAAATTATTGATAGTTCCAATGCTATAAGCTATTGTACCTTTGTTTTTCTTGATATTATTTACCTGTTTATCATCAACAAAATAATTAAAATCAACATCAAAAGCTTTACAGACTTTATCCATTAATAAAAAATCTATTTTTTTTGTTTTACCACTTTCAATATCACAAAGAGCCGTTTGACTAATACCTAAAAGACTTGCTAAGTCTGGCTGTGATAACTTTTTGTTTTTTCTTAAATTAGCAATTTTAACACCTACATCCATAAAATTATTGGTTTTCTGTTATAAATTATTAGTTTTCAAATAGGAAACAAATATACTTTTTTTAAAATTTGTTAAATCAAATTAATTAATGTTTAACTAAAATTTTTAACTTTATGGAAAATTCACAAATCAAAAAAATGAGTCTTGCCAATATTGAAGGCAAATTAACCACCGAAGAAATGGAAAATATTATGGCGGGGAGTGGACCTGGTCGAAATTGTTTTCTAATGGGAGCTGGAATAGTAATACTTGGAGGAGCTGCAGTAGTAGCTACTGGTGGATGGGCCTTACTTTTTGGAGGCGGAGCTATTGGTGGTTTCTATTCAACGGCTCAAAATGATTGTTTCTAACCAAAATATTTCACATGAAAAAAATTGATCCAATATTATTTGTTGTTTTATTTAACATTATTTCGATTGTTTTAATTTCTTTAAATCATTATAAAACAATAGAATTAGGGACAATATGGCTTCGTTTTATACTTTTTGTGTTGTTTATTTTTAATCTATTACTTTTTTATTTTTTGTCAAAAAAATAATCACAATTAATTTTCAAAAACTTATGGAAAATAAAATCAAAAAAATGAGTCTTGCCAACATTGAAGGCAAATTAACCCCAGCTGAAATGGAAAATATTATGGCGGGGAGTGGTATTCCTTGTGGTTGGATTGGAATTTATACCGTACTAAACTATGGCGTTCTGGGTGTTTTTGGGGGCTATTTGATGGGACAAGCCACAGGTCTTAATGAAGAAATTGTTAGATGCTGGAATTCCTAAAAAGGGTAATTCAGGTTCTCCTGCTATGTTGAGACTAAAGTAAATGCTTTTTGGCAATATGTTTAAAGTAAATTAAACTTTGCTAAAACTTTAAAAAATATTGGCAATTTTAACCCGTTGCCAATATTTTCTCATAATATAAAAAAATCTATTGAAGTTTTTCATTATGGACAAGTTAACAAGATTCTCAATTATTGGAATAATTATTTCAATAGTATTAATAATAGTTAAGCCAGCTACTTACAGCAAAGTTTTAGCTAGCTTAGGATTAAGCATTTTTATTTTTATGCTGGTTTATCATAATTATAAAAAAGCTAAAGGACTTTATTGATAAATTTTGTTTTCTATACGTTTAATCGTGGCGACATTAATAAGTAAAGTATTTTAATAAGACGCCTTAATCTCTAAGTTTAGTATTAATGCTTACTATAAAAACCCCTCTATTCAAGTGGTTATTTCTCTCTATTGTCTTAATTTTAGCCTCCGAGATTGCCAATACACTTTTAGGCTTAGAGGATTTGCTCTATAATTCCCTATCGGAGCAACTTACCTCGGAGCAACTCCAAAACTATTTCCAGTTTAAGGACAAATGGCAGTGGTTAGGCTATGTTTTTACACCCTTATTTCTGTTAATAAAAGTCGCCATTATAGCCGCCATATTAGACATAGGTTGCTTCTTTTTTCAGCAGCAAATAAAATACAAAACCTTATTTGATTGTGTTGTGAAAGCTGAGTTTGTGTTTGTGTTGGTTGTGGTGTTTAAAACGGTATGGTTTTATGTGTTTCAGCAAGATTATACTTTACAGGATTTGCAGTCTTTCTACCCGCTATCGGTCTTAAATATTGTAGGCTACGAGGATTTACATCCTTGGTTTATTTACCCTTTACAAGTGCTTAATGTTTTTGAGCTGGTGTATTGGTTTGTTTTAGCAAATTTACTCAGTAAAGTTTTAAACATAACTACTCATAAGGGAATGGGTATAGTAGCCAGTAGTTACGGCTTAAGCCTTGTAATATGGGTGGTTGCTGTTATGTTTTTTACGCTTAATATGAGTTAAAATTTTCCAACTTTTTTAAATATAAAAATGATAATTATGCAACCCCAAAATAGTATAGATTTTAACGCCATTAAAGCACAAAAGTTACGCTCCATTAAGAGCTTAGATAAACAGGATAATAACGATATTCCTAGTGAAGTAGAAGAAATTCGCCTGTTTGCCATCATGAGAAACGAGTCGTTGCGATTACCTTATTTTTTTGAGTATTATAGAAATTTAGGCGTAGACAGGTTTTTTATAATAGACAACAATTCAACTGATGACTCTATGACAATTGTAAGTGAGCAAGCAAATACTCATGTGTTTAGTACTCAAGACAATTATAAAAATCATTGGTTTTGGATGGAGCATTTGCTTGAGACTTATGGTATAAACAATTGGTGTGTTGTTGTTGATATAGACGAACTATTTTCTTATCCTCATTCAGAAGAAATAGATTTAAAAGAATTAGTAAACTATTTAAATATAGAAAAAAGTACGGCTATCAATAGTTTTTTATTAGATGTTTATTCTAATGACAGTTTAAAGTCTGCTTATTACCGTCAGGGTACAAATCCGCTTGAGATTTTAAATTATTTTGATTGTGATTTTAATGTAAATTATAGCCCATTTCTAGACCAAAAAGCCTTTCAAATTTTTTTTCAAAAATCATTCACTGGTGGTATGCGAGTTAGAGTTTTTGGTGAAACAACAAATGTTAATTCTCTTTCTAAAGTGTCTTTTTTTAAGTATTTGCCACAAACCTATTTGCATGTAGGAATGCATGCCTTGAATGGTGGGGTTATGAGTAAGTTACAAGGTGTGGTGTTTCATACCAAGTTTTTGTCTGATTTTATTAAAGAGGTGCAAGAAGAGAGTCAAAGGGGTGAACATTACAATAACGCTTATTTTTACAAACACTACGAAAAACGACTTAATGAAGAAGCAAACATTGGTTTTTACCACCCCTTTTCAATAAAATATATCAACTCAAAACAATTAGTTACTCTAGGAATGATGGAAACCACCGATAGTTTTGAAACGTTTGTAAACCTAAAGCTAAATTCAAAATAGAGAATTATAGATATGAATACTACCCCCTCAATAGCCTTATTAGTTTGTCATTTCGGAACATTTCCGTGGTATTTACAGTATTTTATACAATCGTGTAAATATAATCCAACGGTAGATTTTTTTATTATAACTGATAACCTTGAAACCATCCCCAACCTATCTAATAACGTAAAGATTGTACATCAAACCTTAGATGTTTTTAGAAACCATGCCTCCAAGACATTAGATCTTAAAATAAGCAACTATGTAAACAACAATAAATTGAGTGATTTTAAACCAGCGTATGGTCTTTTATTTTCTGAAATTCTCAGCGGTTATGATTTTTGGGGCTACACTGATTTAGACATTATTTTTGGAAACATTCGTGGTTTTATGACCGATGATATTTTAAAAAACCACGCCATAGTAAGCGGTAGGCACGACTGCATTTATAATAAATTTTGTCTTTTTAAAAATAACGAAGACATGCAAACGCTTTTTAAACAAAGTAGAGATTATCAAAATATATTTTCAAGACCTCAAAGATTTTATTTTGATGGTTGTAATGTGCATTTAGATCAACAGATGCAAATGTCCATATTAGACTTTTCAAATTGCTTACAGAGTATGTCTTTTGTAGTAAAGAAAGCAGAGCTTGAGAACCAACTTAATGTCTTTTATGATTTTTTAGGTTTAGCAGGTTTAGCGGTATTAAAAGATGGCGTTTATTGGAATAAAGGTGCTCTATATTACAAAAATAAGTTTGAGTGTATGTACTATGATTTAACGCAATATTACATCGTTTGTCAGCACAAAAAAGTACCTGAACGTTTACCTGATGTCTTTGGCTTTGCAATGACCTTACCAAATAGCTTTTTATTGTGATTATGACCAATACTATGCTTTTTTTATAAAACCTAATAGCATTACTTTTTATCAATATATAATATATAATAATATGCCTTTTAATCTCAAAACGTGTTTTAAAATTCTAATTCTAATTATACTTTTTAGTGCACTAAGTTTTATGGTTTACAAAGTAATTTATAAAATAAATTACAAAGCAGAAGTCGCTGAGGATATTAAAACCATGCCACCATTCTCTTTTAAAACTATTGGAGGGACTGTGTTTTCTAACCAAGATTTAAAACCAAACACCTCCACTATTTTTATAAACTTTAACAGCACTTGCGAGTATTGTCAACACGAAGCCGAACAAATTAAAGCAGATATAGACCAATTAAAAACGGTGCAATTGATGTTTATATCCGAAGAAACACCCAAGCAAATAAACGATTTTGCCATCAATTATAACTTATTAGAACATGATAACATCACTTTCTTACAAGATACCGATGCTCGTTTCGCCTCTATTTTTGACGCGAATTCACTTCCTACTTTAATTATTTATGGTAAGAATAACCAACTCATCGAAAAAATAAAGGGACAAGTTAAAATTCCATTAATCCTTAAACTTTTGAAAAAGACCAATAACCAAAACTGATAATTAATATGAACAACTTAACTTCTATTGCCGTATTAACATGTTGGCACGGTCCCTATCCTTGGTATTTACCCTATTTTATTCATTCATGTCAATTCAACCCAACAATCGATTTTTATATCATTACCAATAATGATGAATCTGTTCCCAATAAGCCAGATAATGTTCACCTAATTTTTAAACCAGAAGCCGATTTAAAAAAATTAGCACACACAAAATTAGGCTTCGAAATCAATATTGATTACCCCTATAAATTAAACGATTTTAAACCAGCTTATGGGTTTCTATTTTCTGAAATTCTCAAGGGCTATGATTTTTGGGCACAGAGCGATTTAGATGTTATCTTTGGGAATATAAGAAATTTTCTACAAGAAGATTTTTTGTCTAACTACGACTTTATTAGTGTTCGTCACGACTATACTTCGGGGTGTTTTGCACTTTATAGAAATATCGAAAAAATGAACACATACTTTATGAAAAGCCCGCATTATAAAGACATTTTTTTAAGCTCAAAGCATTATTGTTTCGACGAGTGCAGTTTTGCTTACGCCCCATTAAAAGAGGGTAAATCGATATTTGAAATCCCTACCGAAACGATAAGTTTTACACATTTAATGAAAGCTGCAGAGCTTACAAAAGACCTTAGAATTCATTTTGACTTTATCCTCCTAGAAGGCATACCAGGAGATATCGAATTTAATAATGGAACCCTTATTTATAAAAGCCAATACGAAATTATTTTATATCATCTTATAGGCGTAAAAACCACTTTTATAAATAAATCAGTGCCTGAAGAAATACCCAGTACATATTCTATAAGTACAACAGCATTTAATTTAATTGAAGTTTAAGAATCACTCATTTCGCACTATTCTATTGAACACAAAACACATAAAAAAAACCCATACCCTCCAAATCGATCAATCCGATTGTGGTATTGCTTGTTTACTTTCTATTATTAAGTTTTACCATGGGAGTCAGTCGTTAGAGAAATTGCGCGAACTTAGTGGCACAACCACACGAGGTACCACCATGCTAGGACTACATCAAGCCGCAAACACTCTGGGCTTTACCGCCGAAGGCTATAAAATAACTATGGAGGCTTTAAAAACCACAAACGAGCCTCTTATATTGCTAACCCTAAATGAAGGACAGGCACAACATTATTTAGTGAGCTATGGCTTAGCATCAACACCGCCTAAAGCCGAAGTAAAGTTTGTAATTGGCGATCCTGCCAAAGGCGTATGCACCCTTACCGAAACTGAATTAGATAAACTTTGGGTATCCAAAAAGTGTTTGATACTTTCGCCAAACGAACATTTTAAAACCACAAAAGACCTTGTAAAATATCAAAAAAAGTATTTTTTAGAATTACTAAAAGACGACTATAAATTGCTAACATTTAGCATGATTATAGGCGTTTTTGTGGCAGCTTTGGGCATGGCGATGGCTATTTTTTCGCAAAAACTTATTGATGATATCTTGCCTTCAAACAATATTAATAAATTGATAACAGGTATTACTTTGCTTATGGTTTTACTTTTAGTACGGGTTGGTTTATCTGTTCTAAGGGCGTATTTTCTGCTAAAACAATCCAAGGATTTTAATAATAGAATAAACAATAGGTTTTACAGTGCTCTTCTTTATTTACCTAAACCTTTTTTTGATACGCGCAAAATTGGCGAATTAGTGGCAAGATTAAACGATACAGGGCGTATTCAAGGGGTAATACAAACGCTAACTAATGGTTTGGTTATAGATGTTTTAGTTTCGCTAACATCTATTATATTTTTGTTTATGTATTCTTGGCACGTGGCATTAATCGCACTTATTAGTTTGCCTTTTTATTTTTACATTATATACCGAAGCAATACAAAGATTATAAATGCACAACGAAATGTTATGCAGAGTTATGCTTTCAATGAGAGTAATTATATTTCTACGATACAAGGTGTTGCAACCATAAAAAATCATAATCGGCAAGCTATTTTTTCAAAAGTTGGAGAAACTGTTTTTGGAGATTTACAAAACAAAACATTCCACTTAGGTAAAATTAATATCCAATTGTCGTGGCAATCGGGATTATCGAGTGTGTTTTTCTTAATAGGAATTTTAATTTACACTTCTGTTGCTGTTTTTCAAAAGGACATGAAGTTGGGGGAACTCATGGCTAT
>DAINSR010000113.1:0-7078 GCA_036741255.1 Flavobacterium sp. | reverse complement strand
TTTTTTCACGGAGATCTTGACGGATATTCACACAAAAACCAGTAGAACCAAAATAATTAACAAATGAATACAGAAGCTTTAATTACGATGTTTTTAGCCATTGGAACAGTAACAGGAGTTACAGGATATTTTTTCTATTTGGTTTTAAAAGCCCTCCTCCGTGTTTATTAGAAAATGACTTAGAACAAGAATCTACCGTAAAATAATACTATAATGAAGAAATTAAAATCTTATTTTCTGTTTTCACGAGATCACCGAAGTGGGATTTTTTTATTATTTCTAATCATCATCATTGTTCAAGTTTTAGGATATTATTTTAGTTTTAAATCCACAACCAGCACTCCACCATCGGCAGAGGAACAAGAGTGGATCGCTATGCAAAATCAAATTGATAGTTTAAAAGATATTGGACAAACTATTAAAAATCAAATAAAACCATTTAATCCTAATTTTATTTCAGATTACAAAGGCTCATTACTAGGAATGTCTGTTCAAGAAATTGACCGTTTGCATCATTTTAGAGCACAAGATAAGTATGTGAATTCAGCTCAGGAGTTTCAAAACATAACAAAAGTTTCAGATACGTTATTACAAAAAATAGCACCTTATTTTAAATTTCCAGATTGGGTAATAAATAAAAATAATTCAAAATTTAAAGATTATCCAAATTTATATTCTAAAAAAATCCCCGATAAAAAGCAAATCACATTAAAAAATATTAATACTGCAACTAAAGAAGATCTCATGAGTGTATATGGAATTGGAGATAAAATTTCAAATACTATCATTCAAGAGCGAGATAAATTTGGAGCTTTTGCCTCATTAGAGCAACTTCAATATATATGGGGTATTACTCCAGAGGCTTATGAGCAACTTCAAAAAAGATTTTTCATTGACAAAAATCCTCCCATAAAAAAAATTGACATCAATAACTTAACACTAAAAGAATTGTCAAAGTTTCCTTATTTTGATTATAATCTAGCCCGACAAATTGTTATGTATAGAAGTGCAAACGATGCAATTAAAAACATTGATGATTTAACAAAAATTAAGGGAATGCCTAACGAGAAGATAAAAATAATAGCTTTATATTTGAAATTCTAACAAAATAATCTGGCTTTTTTCATGGCTTTATCATACTTTACAGAAAATCATCAATTATTCAGGCAGAGTTTGCAAAACTTTTTACAAAAAGAGGTAGTTCCTCACATCAATCATTGGGAAGAATCAGGAAAAATAGATCGTTTTATCTGGAAAAAAATGGGCGAAATGGGTTTTTTTGGCATCAATTATCCAGAGACTTATGGGGGGCTTAATCTTGATTTGTTCTATACAGTAATATTTTTAGAAGAACTTCAAAAAGTAAATTCAGGCGGTTTTGCAGCAGCTATGTGGGCTCATGCCTATTTAGCCATGACACATCTAAATGCAGAGGGCGATGAAAGAATTAAAAATGAATATTTAACTCCCAGTATCCTTGGAGAAAAAATTGGTGCATTGTGTGTAACAGAACCCTTTGGAGGTAGTGATGTAGCTGCTATGCGTACTACAGCCATTTTAAAAGATAATAAATACATATTAAACGGGTCAAAAACGTTTATCACAAACGGAGTATATGCAGATTATTATGTTGTTGCCGCTAAAACTAAACCAGAACTAGGCAATAAAGGAATTAGCATTTTTTTAGTTGATACTTCAATAAAAGGAATTTCTACTATAAAGTTAGATAAACTCGGATGGAAAGCATCTGATACGGCCCAAATTGCTTTTGATAATGTGGAAGTACCCCTTGATAATTTAATGGGGCAGCCCGAAAAAGGTTTTTCATACATCATGCAGCATTTTGCTTTTGAACGCCTTGTAATGGCAGTGAACGCTCATGCCCGTTCTGAATTTGCCATAGATTATACCATCAATTACATGGTGCAGCGCGAAGCTTTTGGGAAAAAAATATCTGATTTTCAAGCCCTTAGACACAAAATAGTAGAACATGCCACAGATGTGGAGCATTGCAAAATTTTTAATTATGCTGCTATGGACCGCCTTAGCAAAGGAGAATATATTGTTAAAGAGGCAACTATGGCAAAATTAAAATCTACAAAAGTGGCAGACGAAACCATTTATAGCTGCCTTCAAATGCTTGGCGGATATGGATATATGGAAGAATATCCTATTGCTAGATTGTTTAGAGACAGTCGTTTAGGTTCTATTGGAGGAGGTACTTCTGAGATTTTGAAAGAAATTTTATCAAAAATGATTATTGATAAACACACTTATCAACCAGTGATTACAGCTTTGTGATTCTGATGACGGAGGAATCTCATTAAGTTGCTCACGATATGTGATTCTTCGTGTCTCAGAATGACAAAAGACACTTCTGATTCTGCTTGTCTTTCCGACGAAGGAGGAATCACATTTGTTACTCAGGTTATGTGATTCTTCGTGCCTCAGAATGAACAAAAGCTGTAAATAGTAGAATATAGCCGTTTTTTAGTTGTGTTCAATACAATATGTTTTGCAATTGTGCTTTTTGTGAAACAGCTATTGCATAAAGTTTCTCAAAGTTTTTCACAAAGTTGCACAGAGAAAAAAAGGTATCTCAAAAAAAGAATTGGCTGTTATTATTATAATTTTTTATTTAAATTTGTCTAAATTTTTAAAAATGAATATTTTATGGCAATTTCTAAACAAATTTTTAAAACAAAACCTGTTAGTAAGGTAACATTTTCAATAATAAATAAAGAAGCTAACCAGGTTTCTGTTGTGGGCGATTTTAATGATTGGAATGCAGAGGAAGGCAAACTTTCAAAATTAAAAAATGGTACTTTTAAAGCTGCTTTTTCTATTCCTGCAAATGCTTCTTATGAGTTTAAATATATAGTAGATGGTGTATATATTAATGATGAAGAAGCTGATGGATATGTGTGGAATGAATTTGCAAATTGCGAAAATGCTCTTTTAGTATTATAATTCAATTTTTTTTAATTGCTCATTGCTAAACAGCAACATCTCCTTTGATATGCGGATGCGGATTATAATCTTCTAGGGTAAAATCTTCAAAAGTAAAATCAAAAATGTTTTTTATATCAGGATTTAAAATCATTTTTGGCAGTGGTTTGCATTCTCTTGATAACTGCAATTCTAATTGTTTTATGTGGTTGTTGTATATGTGTGCATCACCAAAGGTGTGAATAAATTCGCCTATTTTTAATTTGCAAACTTGTGCTATCATCATCGTTAAAAGTGCATAAGAAGCAATATTAAATGGCACTCCTAAAAAAATATCGGCACTACGCTGGTATAATTGGCAACTTAATTTTTCATCGGCAACATAAAATTGAAAAAAGGCATGGCAGGGTGGTAGTGCCGCTTTGTGGTTTGCCACGTTTTCTGCAAATGATTTTGTTGTATCTGGTAAAACACTAGGGTTCCAGGCAGAAACAAGTAATCGTCTGCTGTTTGGTGTTGTTTTTAAAGTTGCAATTAATTCTGTTATTTGATCTATTTCTTCTCCGTTCCAATTTCTCCATTGATAGCCATAAACAGGGCCTAAATCTCCGTTATCATCTGCCCATTCATTCCATATTTTAACTCCGTTTTCTTGTAAATAACGGATGTTAGTGTCGCCTTTTAAAAACCAAAGTAGTTCATGAATAACGGATTTATAGTGTATTTTTTTTGTTGTTACTAATGGAAACCCCTCATTCAAATCAAAACGCATTTGATATCCAAAAACGCTCAAGGTTCCTGTTCCTGTTCTATCTCCTTTTTGATTTCCGTGTTCTAAAACGTGTTTTACTAAGTCGTGGTACTGTTTCATGTTTTTCTTTTATTAGGTCTCCTAATAGCTATTTGTAATAGCACTCAAAATCATATTTCTTTTTATCTACAACAATTATTGAGAGTATTTATTTTTGATGAATTGTTAAAAAATTAAATCAATTTATACGATGCTGTTAGAGTAGGGGTTTTATGCATTTCAAAAGTTTGTAACTATAAATTATCCTATGATTATTCCGGCAATTGTGGCAGAAAGTAGTGAGGCTATACTGCCACCTATAACTGCTTTTAAGCCCAATTCTGAAAGTGTTTTTCTTTGACATGGGGCTAATGATCCAATCCCTCCAATTTGTATTCCGATGGATGCAAAATTAGCAAAACCGCACAACATATAGGTAGCCATAATTACTGATTTTTCATAAGTTAAATGAATGTTATTTGTTATGTTTTTTAATTCTGCTAACTGAATATATCCTACAAATTCTGAGGATGCTAGTTTTATTCCTAGTAACTGCCCCATTAACATGATGTCTTCTTTTGCTACGCCTATAATCCACATGAGGGGAGAAAAGATGAATCCTAAAATTGCTTCAATTGAAAATGTTTTGTGTGTAGTATAAGTTGCAATGATGTGATTTAAACCTGACCAACTACCAATCCAGGCTAAGCTGTAATTTATCATGGTAATTAGTGCAATAAAAACTAATAGCATTGCGGCAACATTTGCGGCTAATTTTAATCCTTCTGTAGTTCCAGTTGCTATGGCATCTAGTATATTAAAACCTATTTTTTCTTTTGAAACGGCTGCATTTGTATCAATTGGCTCGGTTTGAGGATATAGTATTTTAGATATAACTACGGCTCCTGGTGCTGCCATTACTGATGCTGCTAAAAGATGTTTTGCAAATTCTAATCGCATTAAAGGGTCGTTTCCGCCAAGGAATCCTATGTAAGCTGCCATTACGCCACCCGCAACAGTTGCCATGCCTCCCACCATTACAAGCAGTATTTCTGATTTGTTCATTTTGTCTAAATAGGCTTTAATGAGTAGTGGAGCCTCTGTTTGTCCTATAAAAATATTTCCAGCAACAGATAAACTTTCTGCTCCAGAAATGTCTAGTAATTTAGTTAGACCTTTTGCTAATACTTTTACAATTATTTGAATAATTCCTAAATAAAATAAAAGCGATGTTAGTGCTGAGAAAAAAATAATTGTAGGCAAAACTTGAAATAAGAAGATAAATCCATAACTTTCAATATTCATGATGTTGCCCAATAGAAACTCGCTTCCGGCTTTTGTGAAATCTAGAATGAGGACAAATAAATTTCCAACAAATTCAAAGATTTTTTTTATAAAAGGAATTTTTAACACACTAATTGCCAAGATAAATTGTGCAATAATTCCTAGTCCAACGGTTTTCCAGTTGATGGCTTTTTTATTATTACTAAAAAAATAGGCAATAGCTATGAGCGAAATCATCCCTAAAAATCCTCGGTAAATACTGTTATAAGAAATACCTTGACTTTTGATAAGCTGTGTTGATGAGGTTGTGTTTTTTATGCCATTAGTAGCCTGAAACGAAATTGATTTCCCCTTGTTTTTTAAAACTAAAGTAACATTTGATTTTGTTTGAATTACAAAACGTTTTGTGGGGGCATCTGAACCATTTTCAAACAAAAAAAGAACATTATCTTGAATGATATAATCCCCTTTTTGATTGATATTATTTTGAGAAACTACAAATTTATAAGTGCCGTTTTGAAGTTCTAAATAATCGTTTTTGTTAGTGGTAGATTGCCATTTTTTTTCTATTTGTTGTGCATTTATGAAATGGAAACTGCAAAATAGAGCTAGCAAAAAAATTAATTTTTTAATCATTTTGATAGGTTATATTACTTTAAGATTCTTTTTTTGAAATTTCGTCTCTAATGCGAGCTGCTTTTTCATAATCTTCATTTAGAACGGCATCTTCTAGTTTTTCATACAGTTCTTTGATAGAAAACTGGCTTAATGAAGAGGTTTTGTGTTTTTTTTCTTCGTTTGCAAAAGTTTCAGGGGTAGATAAAACGCCATCATTATTTATGTCGTCAATGTTTTGATTTACTGGTTTTGTATTAAGATAAATGCCAGCTTTGTCTAAAATGTTTTTGTAAGTAAAAATGGGTGCCTGAAAACGTAGTGCAAGAGCTATGGCATCTGATGTTCGGGCATCAATAATTTCTTCTATTTTATCTCTTTCGCAAATAATACTTGAATAAAAAACACCGTCAACCAGTTTGTGAATGATAACTTGTTTGATGACAATATCAAATCTGTCTGCAAAACTTTTAAATAAATCATGCGTTAAGGGGCGTGGTGGTTTAATTTCTTTTTCTAAAGCAATTGCAATAGATTGTGCTTCAAAAGCTCCAATGACTATGGGCAATTTTCGTTCGCCATCTACTTCGTTTAAAATTAGTGCATAAGCTCCGTTTTGAGTTTGACTATAAGATATTCCTTTTATTGTTAGTTTTACTAAACTCATAGCATTTTTAGATTATTGAAGATTTTTTTTTGAAACTTATGAGTAGCTTTTTTTTGTTTCAAATAAATTTTGCTAAACAGGCAATACAATTATCAAATAGCCCCGATTGTAGTGAAAATCCTTGCCATTTTTTTTGGCAAGATTGTAACGAAAAGCGGGAAAATGATTGCTAAATAGACGCTATCAATTTGCTTTTAATGATTATAAAACCCGAGTTCAAAAATAAAAAAAAGACCTATCTAAACAAAGATAACCTAATTTTAATTTTTTAATTTTTATGTGTTTGCTTTTTTAAAAGCTTTTAGTTTTTCAATTAATTTAGGCACAACTTCAAATGCATCGCCTACAACTCCATAATCGGCAACTTTGAAAAATGGGGCTTCTGCATCTGAATTGATGACAACTTTTATTTTTGATGAGTTGATGCCTGCAATGTGTTGAGTGGCTCCAGAAATTCCGATGGCTATGTATAAATTTGCGGCTACTGGTTTTCCTGTTTGCCCCACGTGTTCACTGTGAGGCCTCCAGCCCATGTCTGAAACTGGTTTTGAACAAGCGGTAGCGGCACCTAAAATAGTGGCTAAGTCTTCTATCATTGTCCAGTTTTCAGGACCTTTTAAGCCTCTTCCAGCAGAAACAACTATTTCAGCATCAGCAATGGTTACCTTTCCTGAAGCTTTTTCAATAGTTATTGTTTTTGTAGAAAAATCATTTTCTGTGAGGGAGGGATTGAAATTTTCAATGGTTGTTGCGGCAGTTGATTCAACTAATCC
>DAINSR010000112.1:1303-7162 GCA_036741255.1 Flavobacterium sp. | reverse complement strand
TACTTAAACAAAAAAATGTTCAAATTTTCTGAAATTTGCCTTGCAACGGTCTTGAGTTATAAGACCTGAAGCCAGTTTTTGCAGCTCTTTTTCAACTGAATTTAACAGTATTTTAACTTATAGACTGAAACTTGGGTTAAAATTTTATTCGTTTATGATTTTTGACTGTCAAAAAAGGTTTCGTTAATTTTTAAAAACATGCTCGAGAGAGTATCTTTGAACAAAAAAAATGATTAAAACAGTTATATTTGATATGGACGGGGTTATTGTTGATACAGAACCCGTACATTATTTTGCGTATCATCAACAATTTAAGCAGCTGAATATTGAAGTTTCTGATGCGTTATACCGAACTTTTACAGGAAATTCTACACGAAATGTTTTTCAAAAACTCAAAGAAATATATCAATTACCGCAAGATGTTGAAGACTTAATTCAGGTAAAAAGAAATTTATTTAATGAGGCTTTTGATACAAAAAAAGACTTACACTTAATTGAAGGTGTAGAAAATTTAATAATAGATTTGTACAATAATGACCTGCAATTAATTTTAGCATCATCTGCATCTAAGGTAACCATAGATAGAGTTTTTAAACGTTTTGGGCTAGACCATTATTTTTCTGAAAAAATATCAGGAGAAGATTTTGAACACTCAAAACCTCATCCTGCAATATTTGAACATGCCGCAAGTTTATCTCATTTTTCTAAAGAACACTGTGTGGTTATTGAAGACAGTACAAACGGAATTGAAGCAGCTGTTAAAGCAAATTTATATTGCATTGGATATGACAGTTTTAATTCTAAAGACCAAGATTTATCTAAAGCTAACCTGATTATTAAAAACTTTGAAGAACTGAATGCCCATTTTATTAAAGGATTGAAGTAAGATATTTTATTTCACCTTAAAAGTAATAAAATTCAATGGTAAACATATTTTAATAGATAGTTAAAACTTCAAGATTTGTTTATATTTGCCTCTTATAAAAATCAACATGGAACTAAAACTTACCCGTCCTATCTGTTTTTTTGACCTTGAAACAACTGGAGTTGACCCAGCAAAAGACCGAATTGTTGAAATCTCAGTCTTTAAAGTTTATCCAAACGGGAATAAAGAAAGTAAAACTTGGCTGGTAAACCCTACAATTCCTATTCCACCTCAAACAACTGCTGTACATGGCATTACTAATGAAAAAGTGGCAAACGAACCCACATTTGCCATTTTAGCAAGTCAGATATATAATATGATTAAAGACTCTGATTTGGGTGGATTTAATTCAGATCGTTTTGACATTCCTCTCCTAGCAGAAGAAATGCTCAGAGCTGGAGTTGATTTTGACATGAAAAACAGAGTTTCTGTTGATGTTCAGGCAATTTTTCATAAAAAAGAAGAGCGAACCCTTAGTGCGGGATATAAATTTTATTGTAACAAAGATTTAGAAAACGCACACTCTGCTGAAGCCGACACTATGGCTACTTATGAAATTCTAAAAGCTCAACTAGATCGTTATCCTGATTTAGAAAATGATATAAAATCATTATCTGAGTATTCAACTCGAAGAAAATCTGCAGATTTTGCTGGTTTTATTGGGTATAATACTGATAAACAAGAAATTTTTACTTTTGGTAAACATAAAGGTGTTTTAGTTGAGGATATTTTAGAAAAAGAACCAGGATATTTTAGTTGGCTACAAAACGCCGATTTTCCATTATATACCAAAAAAGTCTTGACGGCTATTAAGTTAAGAAAGTTAAACACTAAGTAATTTAATTCTAAATAGTTATCAACTAAAGCTAAAATTACTAATTGCTAATTAAAAAAAATGAAAATAATTTGCATAGGAAGAAATTATCCGGATCATGCTTCTGAATTGAATCATAAAAAACCATCTGAACCTGTAGTTTTTTTAAAACCAGACACCGCACAAATTCAGAAGAAATTTCCATTTGTGATACCCTCTTTTAGTAATGAAATTCATCACGAAATAGAATTATTGGTCAAAATTTGTAAAGTTGGTAAACACATTAGTACTAAGTTTGCTCCAAATTATTATGATGAAATTGGATTAGGTATAGATTTTACAGCCCGAGATGTGCAATCTCATGTCATAGAAAATGGTTTACCCTGGGAAAAAGCAAAAGCATTTGATGGATCTGCCTTAATAGGAGATTTTTTACCTAAATCAACTTTTAAATCACTTCAAAATATTAATTTTGAACTGCATTCAAACGGAAGAATAGTTCAGCAAGGAAACACAAATTTAATGCTTTGGAAAATTGACGAATTAATTGCACATGTTTCTCAATATTTTACCCTAAAAAAAGGAGATATCATTTTTACTGGCACACCAAAAGGAGTTGCACAAGTTAAAAACGGAGACGAATTAAAAGGATTTTTAGAAGGAAAACAACTCTTTAAAGTAATGGTTAAATAATGGCACTGCATTATAATTTAGCTAAAGTTTACGAAATTTCATCAAACGATGCCCATTTTGCATTAGAAACCCTAGAGCTGTTTTTAAAAGAAATACCCGTTGAAATTAAAAATATTAAAAACGGTATAAAAACAAAAAATTATAGCAAAACCGCCAATGCAGCATTAAAAATAAAACCAATACTCGACTTGCTCGGAATGGACATGGCGGTTGATGAAGTGAATCAAATTGTGGAATGGACAAAACTAGAAGGAAAGAAAAAGGATATCAAAGAAATTTTTAAGCTTCTGAAAGAGCAAATAGAATCTTGTTTAAAAGAAATTAGGAAAAACCACTCTATTAGATAAAGTATGAAAGCATCAATTATAACTATTGGCGATGAAATACTTATTGGTCAAATTATCGATTCAAACTCCTCATACATTGCAAAAGCATTAGATCAAATTGGTATTGCAACACACGAAATGATTTCCATTTCAGATGATGCAACACATATTATTTCAACACTTAAAAATATTCAAAACAAAGTTGATGTAGTCATAATTACAGGTGGACTTGGCCCAACAAAAGATGACGTTACTAAGAAAACATTTTGCACTTATTTTAATGATACACTCATAGAAAACAAAGAGGTTTTAAGGCATGTTACACAGCTTATAGAGGGTATTTACAAACGCCCCATTACCCAAGTAAATAAAGATCAGGCACTTGTACCATCAAAAGCAAGAGTGTTGTTCAATAAAATGGGGACAGCACCAGGAATGTGGGTTGAACATGAAAATACAATTTTTATTTCACTTCCTGGCGTTCCTTATGAAATGAAGTATCTAGTAGATTTTGAAGTAGTCCCCCAATTAATACAACAATTTAAAAGACCCTACATCATTCATCAAACGTTAATGACCTATGGGAGAGGGGAAAGCTTGATTGCTGAACAAATAGAAGAATGGGAAAACAAACTACCCTCATTTATAAAATTAGCCTATTTACCTAGCCCTGGAAGAGTTAGACTCAGATTAACAGCACGTGGAGAAGATGAAAACGTATTAAAACTTGCTATTAAAGAGCAAATAACAAAATTAACTCCATTAATTGAAGATATTATTGTGGGTTTTGAAGAAGAAGATTCAATAGAAGTTGTAATTGGAAATTTATTAAAAGAAAAAAAAGTAACTATTGCAACAGCTGAGAGCCTCACGGGTGGAAAAATTGGACAATTACTATCAGCAAAAGCAGGAGCTTCAGCTTATTTTAAAGGAAGTATAGTAACTTATGCCACACAATCAAAAATTGATGTTTTAAAAGTTTCAAAAGAAACAATAGATGCACATTCTGTGGTAAGTGAACAAGTTGCTTTAGAAATGGTAAAAAGTGTAAAAAAAATAATGAAGGTAGATTATGCCATTGCCACCACGGGAAATGCAGGACCAGCAAAAGGAGATTCTGATGCTGACTTAGGATTTGTATTTATTGCCATAGCAACTCCTAACGGTGCGTTTGCAGAACAGTTTGATTTTGGCCAACCTAGAGAAAAAGTTATTGATAGAGCAACAAACAAAGCATTAGAAATGGTGTACAAAGAAATTTCAAAAAAATAGCTTTCATTGTTTGTTTATATATATTAATTTCGTTTCTTTGCACTCTTATTTAGAATAACGATAAAAAGACTTCAATAATGTCAAGAGTTTGTGAACTTACAGGAAAAAGAGCGATGACAGGAAACAATGTTTCTCACGCTATGAATAAGACTAAGAGAAAATTTTCTGTTAACTTATTTAAAAAACGTTTTTATGTTGCAACAGAAGATAAATGGGTAACGCTAAAAATATCTGCTGCAGCTTTAAAAACTATAAATAAAATAGGTATTGAAGCGGCTCTTAAAAAAGCCACTTCTAATGGAATTAAAATTTAATCCTAATAAACCTCTAAAAAATATTAAAAATGGCAAAAAAAGGAAATAGAATACAAGTTATTTTAGAGTGTACAGAACACAAGGCTTCTGGAGTTGCAGGAACTTCTCGTTATATTACAACTAAAAATAAAAAGAATACTCCAGACAGATTAGAGATAAAAAAATTTAATCCTGTTTTAAAAAGGGTAACCGTTCACAAAGAAATTAAATAATTAAAGTTTTAAATTATTAAGACTTAAAAAATATTAGATTATGGCAAAGAAAACCGTAGCAACATTACAAACAGCTTCTAAAAGATTAACTAAAGCAATAAAAATGGTAAAATCACCAAAAACAGGTGCTTATACTTTTGTTGAGTCTGTAATGTCTCCAGAGCTTGTAGATGATTTCTTTAAAAAGAAATAATTCAACAAATTAATATCATTGAAAAAGCTACTCTCGTTTAAAAGTAGCTTTTTTTGTTTTACTTTTGTTTATTATAAAATAAATGTCATGAGCTTTTTTAAAAAAATATTTTCTGTTAACAAAAGTGATCAAAGCCTTAGTGAAGAAGAAAAACAAATCTTAGATAAAGGTTTGGAAAAAACAAAAGCTACTTTTTTTTCTAAATTATCAAAAGCAGTTGCTGGAAAATCTAAAGTTGATGATGATGTTTTAGATAATTTGGAAGAAATACTTGTTTCTTCTGATGTGGGTGTAAACACAACCCTAAAAATTATCCAACGAATAGAAAAAAGAGTTGCAGATGGCAAATATTTAGGGACAACTGAATTAAACCAGATTCTTCGTGAAGAAATTGCATCTTTACTTTCCGATTCTAATCAAGAGGATACTAAAGAGTTTAATATTCCTAAAAATGGTGAACCTTATGTTATAATGGTTGTTGGTGTAAATGGTGTAGGAAAAACCACTACCATTGGAAAATTAGCTTCTCAATATAAAAATGCGGGCTATCATGTGGTTTTAGGGGCTGCTGACACATTTAGAGCGGCCGCCATAGACCAACTTCAAATTTGGGCTGACCGAGTGGGTGTTTCTATTGTAAAGCAACAAATGGGGAGTGACCCCGCATCGGTTGCTTATGACACCCTACAATCTGCTGTAAAGCAAAATGCAGATGTTGTAATTATTGATACTGCCGGACGTTTACATAACAAAGTAAATTTAATGAACGAATTAACAAAAGTTAAACGCGTTATGCAAAAAGTAATTGCAAATGCTCCTCATGACGTGATGCTTGTCCTTGATGGCTCCACGGGTCAAAATGCCTTTGAACAAGCCAAGCAGTTTACTGCTGCAACAGAGGTTAGTAGCCTAGCTATTACAAAACTTGATGGAACAGCAAAAGGAGGAGTAGTTATTGGGATTTCAGACCAGTTTCAAATACCTGTTAAATACATTGGCGTGGGCGAAGGAATTGAAGATCTTCAAATTTTTAACAAAACGGCATTTGTTGACTCTTTTTTCAAATAATCAAATCAAAATAAATATAAGATATTTTACATGAGCGAATCT
>DAINSR010000112.1:0-1293 GCA_036741255.1 Flavobacterium sp. | reverse complement strand
AAAAGCCCTAAACACTTACTCATAATGGGAATAGTATTAGCATTAATTCCATTAGCTTTTGACAACGAAAATCTTTTAGTTGTACTTCGTTTAATTGCTTTTGTATTATTTTTTTATGCTGGACATTTATTATTTAAGAGAAAGAATACTTAAAAAAAATAATTTCTTGTTATCAATTTCTATTGGTTAATCAATTCGTTTATTTTTAACCAAAGTTGGTCATCAAAATCAGATAGTGCAAAATTTGTTCCATCTGCTGCATCTCCCATTCTAATGATCACTAATTTTTTACTGGGAACAACATAAATTTTTTGATCATTTTTACCTAAAGCACAAAACATATCACTGGGGGCATTAGGTATTAAACTGCCATTAAATTGTAATTGAGTTTGAGGCAATCGATAGCTCGATTTTCCGTTTAACCACCACAAATATCCATACGATTGATTTAAACTTTGAGAGGTGGATGTTGCCTCTTCTATAAAATTTTCATTCAAAATTTGGTTAGAATGCCACTTCCCCTTAGAAAATATAAACAAACCAAATCGAGCCATACTGCGGGCATTACTCCAATAAATACTCAAATCACCTGAAGAAACCCATGCTCCTGTCATCCCTAAAGGTGTTTTTAATTTAGATGAAAAATACTCAGCCCAAGTTTTACCACTAGCCTGTGCCACAACATCTTGCATTTTTACATATACGTTATGATAAGCCCATCTTGTACCTGCATCGGCAACATACTTTAAATTAGCGGGTGAAACATCATCTCCTAGTGAGTCATCTAAACCAGAATTCATTGATAATAAATTTTTACATGTAATTAAGTTTTCTTTAATTGTTGGGGCACTCGTCCATCCTGTACCGATGTAATCTGAAACTTTATCATCAAGTTGTATTAATCCTTCTTGTATTGCAATACCCGAAGCAGAAGCTGTTAGTGTTTTTCCCGCACTAGCCCAATACCATAAAGAAGTTGCTGTATGCGTTCCAAAATATTTTTCAACTACAATTCTTCCGTTATACAATATAATAAAACTTTTAGTATTCTTTAATTCTAAGAAATCTAACAAAGGTTGAAGTTTGTCATCATTCCAATTGAGCTGTGCAATAGTTTTTGTTTCCCAAACATCTGAATCGTTTGGGGGAAAATATAGGCTCTCAAGAATTGGTGAGTTTTCTTCGCTTGTCATATTATCCGTTGAACATGAAAATAAAAAAAATATGATTTGGGATAGAATTAGATATTTCATTTTCAGATTTTTAGAATTTTTTAATAATTCTATAAAATTA
>DAINSR010000111.1:0-7231 GCA_036741255.1 Flavobacterium sp. | reverse complement strand
TTTTTTAAAATACTTATTTTTCATGACAAAACAAGTTTTTAGAGGTGCCCTTAATAATTTCTTTTTATTATTTAGATTTTGACAACCCTGTTTCTAACCAATTTTTATAAGTTGTAACGTCTGGAGTGTAACCAATAGGCATATTTAAATCTACACCATTTTTGTCTAAAACAATATAATAAGGCTGTGCATTGTTTTGATAGCGTGTAATTTGAAAATCGCTCCATTTGTTACCAATGGTTATAATTTCTTTACCTGTTGTTTTTGATATATATTTCTGGTTTACAGGTAGTTCTTTTTTATAATCTACATATAATGATATGAGTACAAATTTATCTTTTAGCAATGAAAGTATATCTGGATTTGACCATACAAAGTCTTCCATTTTTCTACAATTAACGCAGGCATAACCTGTAAAATCTAGTAAAATGGGTTTATCAACTTTTTTTGCATATTCAAGTCCTTTGTCATAATCATGAAAGGCAATGATTCCGTGAGGTCCTTTGTGAGCATCTTCTGGTAAATCAATATTTGAGGCTTGAGTTAATACGTTTTTATAACCTACTCCATTTGGACTTTCACTGTAAGACATTGGGGGCGGAAATCCCGAAATTATTTTTAATGGTGCACCCCACAGACCAGGAATTAAATATAAGGTGAAGATACTTACTACAATAGCCATATAAAGGCGACCAATAGATAAATGAGTAACAGGATTATCATGAGGGAGGGTGAGTTTTCCGAATAAATAATATGCCCAAGTTCCAAAAATTATGATCCAAATTACTAAGAAAACTTCACGTTCTAACCAGTGTGCTTGTATCACTAAATCTGCATTTGAAAGAAATTTGAACGCTAAAGCAAGTTCTAAAAAACCTAGTGAAACTTTTACAGTGTTTAGCCATCCGCCCGATTTTGGTAAGGAATTCATCCATCCCGGAAACATTGCAAAAAGCATAAAAGGGAGTGCGAGTGCTAACGAAAAGCCTATCATACCAATTATAGGTGCTACTCCACCTTTTGAAGATGCTTCCACTAAAAGCGTTCCTACAATGGGACCTGTACATGAAAAGGATACTATGGCAAGTGCTAATGCCATGAATAAAATACCTATAAAACCGCCTCGGTCAGCTTGTTTATCAACTTTATTTGCCCACGAGTTGGGTAATACTATTTCAAAAGCTCCCAAAAAAGAGGTAGCAAAAAACACTAATAATAAAAAGAAGATAATGTTAAACCAAACGTTCGTTGATAATGCATTGAGGGCATCGGCACCAAAAATTAAGGTAACAAACGAACCTAAAACAACATAAATTATAATTATAGAAATTCCATATAAAATGGCGTTTCGTTTTCCCTGAGCTTTCGTTTTGCTTTGCTTAGTAAAAAAACTAACTGTCATGGGGATCATTGGAAAAACACACGGAGTTAGCAAAGCCGCAAAACCACCAAAAAAGGCAAGAAAAAAGATGGTCCATAATCCTTTTTTATCATCATTTTTTGTGTTTTTTATAGCATTATTTTTTTCTTTTAAAATGGGGTTTACTTGTTTTTTAGCTATTAAGCCTGAGTCAGATTCACTTGGTTCTATTTGTGCCGTTTTTTTTATTTTTGGCAACTTAAATATTAGGTTATCTTCTTCTTGAATACATTTTCCGTCCATGCAAGTTTGTCCCTCTAAATAAACTCTTATTTCCTTTAATTCAGGGTTTATAACTTTAATTAATTGAGTAAATGTTGCTTTGTTAGTAAAATAATATTCATCAACTTCAAAAATATCATTAAATACTTTTTTATAAGGACTTTCTTTTGTTTTGCCTATTAATTTGTAGTCTTTACCACTATTTTTAAAAGTAAAAACTAAGGGTAAGGCTCCACCATCAGGGGTAAATTGCGAATATAAATGCCACTGGTTTTCTATGTTTGCTTCAAATACTAGTTCAAATTCACTAGACGATTTTTCAATTACTTTTGTTTTCCACACAACAGGGTTTAAGATTTGTGAACTTCCTAAAAAGGAAATTAATAAAGAAATACTTAGAAGAAATTTTTTCATTGTGATGTAGTTATTTTAAGTATGTTTTTTGTGTTTTCATTAACTGTAAATCGTTCATCTGCACGTTGATTTATGACCCAAATAATATTGTTGTTAGAACACAGTAACCATTGATTTTCTTTATCAATTAAAGACATTTTTTGGTCTTTAAAATATTTACTCAATTTCTTTTTTCCTTTCATTCCAGATGGATAAAAAAAATCAGCTGTTTGCCACTTTCTTATGCTTAAAGGAAATGAAATTTTTTCTGCATCAACAAATATACAATTGGAATTTGAATTTGAAATGAAATTGACATGGCTTAAAGTCATTTTTAAGGGAATATTAATTTGATAGATATTTTTTTCAATGTGATAGCATTTTGTGTCCATTTCTCTTTTGCTAACAATAAGGTGTTCTCTGTCTTTTAGTATCAAGTAATCATTAGAAAAAACTTGCTTCCCTGACTGTGATGTTATTAATTTGAAAATATCATTCCAAGCAAAAAAACCATACTTACTTAGCCATTGATATAGATAAGCTTTATAATTCTTTTGTTTAGTTAATGCTGAAATATTAATTTTTAGTTGGTCATTATTTTCTTCAACAATTGATTTAAACAAAATATCAGAAGCATCAGTAACTAATGAATGCGACTGATTTAAGTTGTTAAGAGTTTGTTGAAAGGAATTTAAAAAATTGGGATTAAGTTCTTTTAAAACAGGAATAACATCATGGCGGAGTTTATTTCTCAAGTACTTTTTTGAGGCATTACTAGAATCTTCTCGCCATTGAATTTGATTGTCTCGTGCATATTGCAGCAGTTGCTCTCTAGTAAATGGTAGCAAAGGTCTTATAATATTACCATTTACTGCAGGAATGCCAGTTAAACCATCTAAACCAGTGCCACGAGTGAGATTAATTAAAAAAGTTTCTGCCTGATCATCTAATTGATGTGCTGTTAAAATATAATCTAACTTATTTTCAGATAAAAGCTGGTTAAACCAATCATAGCGTAGTTTTCTAGCGGCTACTTGGATAGATAATTTATGTTCAGATGCAAATTGTGAAGTTTCAAACTTTTTTATAAAACAAGGCACCTGAATTTCATTACAAATTGTTTTTACAAAATCTTCATCTGCCATACTTTCTTCATTTCGCAAATAAAAATTGCAATGAGCCACAGCAAAATCCCATTTTAATTGATAAGATAAATGTAATAAAACCATGCTATCAATGCCCCCACTAACCGCTAATAGCAACTTTTTATTTTTGAGTTGTGGAAAATTTTGTTTGATGTGATGTTCAAATTCTATAATCATGGAGTGCTAAAAATAAGTAAAAATTCATTTTATGTTTTTATTGTCTTCTCCCAGTTTAGTTTTTTTTGATAAAAGACTAGATAACAAAAATACTTTTTAAACATTCTCGTTTTTTTTTATGCTTTTGTTTTATAAAAATCTAATGCTTCCTGATACACGTTCTCATAGAGGGGTACAATTTTTGAAATATCAAATCGAGAAGCTACTTCACGAGCATTTTTCTTAAATTGGGCTAATTTAACTTCATCGGTTAAAAGACTTAAGGCAGCAGCACTCATATGTTCTACATCGCCCACATTACTCAAAAAACCCGAGTATTCATGAATATTAACCTCTGGTAAACCACCTGAATTACTAGATATTACAGGCACTCCACAAGACATAGCCTCTAACGCAGCCAAGCCAAAACTCTCGGTTTCTGAAGGCAACAAAAACAAATCTGTAAAACATAAAATTTTGTCTATCTCAGAGCTGTTCCCAAAGAAAATTACCTTGTCTTGAATCCCCATAGAATAACAAAGATCTTCTGCCATTTGTTTTTCAGGTCCCTCGCCCACCATCATTAATTTAGACGGAATTTGCTTTTGAATGTTATAAAAAATTGCAACTACATCTTCAATGCGTTTTACCTTTCTAAAGTTTGAAATGTGCGTAATAATTTTTTCATTCTCAAAAGCCATCATGTCTCTTTCACATTTTTTTATGTCAGATACTTGATTTTTACTTGATTCAATAAAATTAGGTATCACTACAATTTCTTTCTTAATATCAAACAAACGATAGGTATCATCTCGCAAACTATTTGAAACACTTGTTACAATATCAGATTTATTGATGCTAAAACTAACGGCAGGTTTATAAAAAGGATGGTTCCCTACAAGTGTAATATCTGTACCATGAAGTGTTGTAATCATTGGAATACTAATTCCCTCATCTTCTAACATTTGTTTTGCCATATATCCTGCATAAGCATGTGGAATGGCATAATGCACATGCAACACTTCAATTTTATACAACTTAACCATATCTACTAACTTACTTGAAAGAGCCAATTCATAAGGTTGATAATGAAACAAAGGATATTCTGGCACGTGTACTTCATGATAATGTAAATTACTATTTAATAGTGCTAATCTTACAGGCTGACTGTAAGTTATAAAATGAATTTCGTGTCCTTTTTTTGCTAATTCTAAACCTAATTCTGTGGCCACCACTCCACTACCGCCAAAAGTGGGATAACAAACTATTGCAATCTTCATCTTATTGTATTATTTTCTTTATTGGTCATCTCTTTAAATTACTTGGCTCACGAAACCCGTATAACCATCTCGTTGTGTATCAAGAACTTTTCCCATGAACACTTATCTGAATTATTTATTATTCAAGAAAATATCTGCATAAATGTAGTATTATTAATGATTTGAACATAAAAAACAATGTTAAATTGAATAGAATTAAAACAAAAAATGAAATATCAAGCTGAAATATCATAAGTAAAATATCGTTTTGAGCTACTATTTTCTATATATTGCTACCAATTATTGGGACTTAATAAAACTTTGTGCAATTTTGTGAAAAAACTTTCTGTAGTTTTGCATTAAACTATTATTAAAAAACACAAGATTATATTGAACTAAATAAAGACTTATGGGCAACTTTATAAGAAATTTATTTTATAAATCAATGTTTGTAAGGGGTTTATATTGTTCAAAACACCTTTAAATTTTGGATATGGCTTGTAAATATATAACTGTTTTTTTTTTTTTTAGAATTTGAATTAATTACGAAAAGAATATTTGAAACCTTTTATCTTTACAATTAACTATTTTAAAATGGATTTACAAGATCAACTAAAAAAACTATTTCCTGATCATGAAGTTTCTAACGAATCAGAAACTATTGAAAACAAAGAACCCAAAACCCTTTTTATTCAAAAAGAACCCATAATTTGTCAATTTGAAAAACGAAAAGGAAAGCCAACTACAATCATTTGTGGGTATGACGGTGCAGAGGAAGACTTTAAAATTTTAGCCAAAGAAATAAAAAGTAAGTTTGCTGTGGGTGGCACTTTTAAAGAAGGAGAAATTATCATACAAGGAAATTTTAGAGATAAAATCATGAATTTTCTTCAGGAAAAAGGATTTAAAACCAAGCGAGTGGGGGGTTAATATAACAAAGTTTTGTTTGAAAAAAATATCTTAATCAACAAAAAATGAAAACAATAAAAATAGCTGGAGTTCCTGAACATTTTAATTTACCATGGCATTTGTGTATAGAAAATGGCGATTTTGAAGACGCTGGAATAGATTTAGAATGGACAGATGTGCCAGAAGGAACTGGAAAAATGTGTCAAATGCTTCGAGATGAAAGTACAGATTTAGCAGTAGTTTTAACAGAAGGAATTATAAAGGATATTTGTGCTGGAAATCAATCAACTATTGTTCAAAAATATGTTGAAAGCCCACTATTATGGGGTATTCATGTTGATGCAAAGGCATCTTATTCAAAATTAAAAGACCTTGACGGAAAAAAAGCAGCAATTTCTCGTTTGGGTTCTGGGTCACATTTGATGAGCATTATTAACGCTAAAAATCAAAATTGGGATACCACTACCCTAGCATTTGAAATTGTTAACACCCTTGATGGTGTTGTAGATGCCCTGAAACATGGAAAGGCAGATTATTTTATGTGGGAACGCTTCATGACAAAACCTTTAGTAGATAATGGAACTTTTAAACACCTAGCCAACTGCCCTACTCCATGGCCGTGTTTTGTTATTGCAGTCCGAACATCTTTCTTAGAAAAAAACGCTCCTATTGTGGCACAAATTTTAGAAATCATTAATAATACAACCATTGAATTTAAAATTATCCCCAGCATTGATAAAACTCTAGCCCACAGATACAACCAAAAAATTGAAGATATAAAAGAGTGGTTATCAAAAACGCAATGGTCGCAAGAAAATTTAGACGAAAAAACGGTAAACAAAATTCAAAATCAACTTTTAGACCTAAAAATCATTGACAAAAAAATGGCATATCCACAAATTGTAACATCATTAGAATAAGAAGTTGTTTAAACTTTTTCTAATTTTAATTCAGATAAAGCGATTTATTACAACCAATTTATAGCTTTTTTTTTGTGAGCTGTTAAATAATCATTTGCCTTGCTAAAGTGTTTGTTTCCAAACCAATTTCCCTTATTAGCTCCTAATGGAGATGGGTGAGCAGCTGTTAATACTAAATGCTTTGACGAATCAATTAAAACACTTTTTTTTTGAGCAAATGCACCCCAAAGCATAAAAACAATATGTTCTTTTTCGTTTGAAATTATCTTAATAATAGCATCTGTGAACAAATTCCATTTTAAATGTTTGTGGCTGTTTGGCTGATCTTTTCTTACGGTTAAACTTGAATTTAGTAACAAGACACCTTGCTTAGCCCATGTTTCTAAATTTCCGTGTGTGGGCATCAATACGCTGTTAAAATCTAAAGCAATTTCTTTGTATATATTTCTTAAAGATGGCGGAATGGCAATACCCTCTTGTACAGAAAAACTCAATCCATTAGCCTCTGATTCACCGTGATAAGGATCTTGACCAATGATGACAACCTGAGTTTTTTCAAAAGAACATAAATTAAAAGCATTAAAAATGAGGGGCAAAGGCGGAAAACAAAGATGCGTATTATATTCTTCAATAACTTGATGCAACAATTCTTTAAAGTATTGCTTTTGAAACTCGTTATTGAGCTTTTGAGACCACGAATTTTCAATATTCATTAACATACCTTAATTTTTATCAAAAATATACATTTTAAAATTGGTTCTACTGGTTTTTGTGTGAATATCCGTCAAGATCTCCGTGAAAAAATAG
>DAINSR010000110.1:0-7321 GCA_036741255.1 Flavobacterium sp. | reverse complement strand
ACAACAATCAAAAAACCTAAAAATAGAAAAAGACAAAAAGCCTTTGCAGACAACAATTACTGAGAAGTAATCTTGAAAGTTTAAAAGCGAATGCCCTGTTTTGTTATTAATTATTTGTAAATGTATTTGATTTGGAGTTAAAAAACCAAATCTTTTTTCTTGGTCCGTTGTAGCGTCTGCTTTATCTCAAATACATATTAGACTTCGTGATGAAACCTAAAAATACAACTGCAAAGCATATCAATGAACACCTATAAGAAATAAGATAACGCTATAAATTTATTTTGGCTTATATAATAGAAGTCATTTATTAATCAAATACTATCAAAGCTGAGATATGGAATTAAAAAAAGTTACAAATTGGCAAGACCACTTCAAAAAAAAATAACTAAAAAATGAATAAATTGAAAGTACAAAAAAAATTGCTATCATTTTTTTTTGTTTATTTGCTAATGAAATAGTTGAACTAAACCTATCCCAATTATGAAAAAAAAATTCTTGCAAACGATAACTTTTTTACTTGTTTGTATATCATTTTCAAGTATTCAAGCTCAAGAAAGCAAAGATCCTAAAAGTGTAAAAGTAAACAATTACAGTTATTTAGATGCTTTTGCTCCCAATTTTTACACAAAAAACAGCACAGAATTTCGTTCAGCCAGTGGAAATCCGGGACCTAAATATTGGCAAAATAGTGCCAGTTACAAACTATCGGCTTCCTTAATAGAAGAAAGCAAAACAATTGATGGATTTGTAGAAATGAACTACACAAATAATAGTCCAGATGCATTAGAGTTTGTGTGGATGTATTTAGAACAAAATTTATTTTCTAAAGATTCTCGAGGAAATGCGGTAATTCCAGTGAGTGGTTCACGAAATGGTGCAAAAGGTGAAAAATTTGATGGAGGGCATAAGGTGTCAAATGTTATGGTTGATGGAAAGGCTGTAAAATATGAAATTATAGATACAAGAATGAAAATTTTTCTAAATACGGCGTTAAAACCCTATGGCGGAAAAGCAAAAATAAGCATGAAGTTTTCTTTTATTTCACCAGAATACGGTTCTGATAGAATGGGTTATTTGCCTACAAAAAACGGAACAATATTTACAATTGCACAGTGGTATCCTCGTGTGGCGGTTTATGATGACATTAGAGGTTGGAACACACAACCTTATTTAGGTGCAGGTGAGTTTTATTGTGAATATGGAGATTTTGAAATTTCTATAACCGTGCCTTCTAATCATTTTGTGGTTTGTTCTGGAGAAATTACAAACGCCGCTCAAGTAATGACATCAACAGAACTAGCTAATTGGGAAAAAGCAAAAACTAGCGATGCCACTATCATGGTTCGTTCTTCTGATGAATTAGGAAAGGTAACTGCAAATGGGACAAAAACATGGAAGTTTAAAATGACAAACACTAGAGATGTGGCATGGGCTTCGTCTAGTGCATTTATTATTGACGCTGCAAAAATTAATCTGCCCAGCGGAAAAAAAGCTATGGCAATATCTGCTTATCCTATTGAGAGTGAGGGACAAAAAGCCTGGAGTCGTTCCACTGAATATACAAAAGCAAGCATTGAGGGCTATTCAAAAAGATGGTTAGAATACCCTTATCCTGCCGCCATTAATGTGGCCGGAAATGAGGGGGGCATGGAATATCCTGGAATTGTTTTTTGCAAGTATTCCTCTAAAGGTTCAAGCTTGTGGGGAGTAACAGATCATGAATTCGGACATATTTGGTTCCCAATGATTGTGGGTTCAAACGAAAGGCAACACGCCTGGATGGATGAAGGGTTTAATACTTTTATTAATGGTATTAGCACAGAAGATTTTAATGCAGGTGAGTACAAAGAAAAAAAGTTTAACATGCATCGAATGGCAGAGTATTTAACAAACCCAACCTTAGAACCTGTTTATACTATTCCAGACGGAATGAAAGAACGAAACTTAGGAACACTTGCCTATATGAAACCAGGTGCAGCATTAGATTTGTTGCGAAACGAGGTTTTGGGTAAAGAACGTTTTGATGTGGCTTTTAAAACCTACATTACTCGATGGGCATACAAGCACCCAACACCAGAAGATTTTTTTAGAACTATAGAAAATGTATCAGGTGAAGATTTGGGTTGGTTCTGGAGGGGTTGGTTTACAAATAATTGGAGACTAGATCAAGGCATTGTAGGGGTAAAGTATAACAAAAACGACCCTAAAAATGGAGCAATTATTTCCATAGAAAATTTAGAAAAAATGGTTATGCCTGTTACTCTTAAAATTGAAACTGCATCAGGAAAAAAAGATATTGTTAAACTTCCTGTAGAGATTTGGCAACGCAATAATAACTGGTCTTTTAATTTTGAATCAACCGAAGAAATTGTTAAAATAACACTAGACCCAGAAGAAATTTTACCCGATTTTAATGAAGAAAACAACACTTGGAAGTCTGAAGGATATGTAGTTAAACCCGGCAAGTATGCCCCTTTTGTAGGCGATTATTCAAGCAAACAAATCCCTGTAAAAATTAATGTTTTTGAAGATGAAGAAGTATTATTTATTTCTGCTAATGGTGATGATGTAAGCCTTGAGGATAATAGTAACGGCAAATTTGTGGCACTAGCAGAAGGACTTGAAATACAATTTTCAGATGATAAAAAAAGTTTTAAGCTAACCATAAATGGTCAAAGTTTTGATTTTATTAGAGAATAAATCTAAACTAAAGCTAAATCAAATGCCTCTTTATTGAGGCATTTTTTTATCCAAAGCGTGTACTAAAATTTATGGGTTAAACCGAACTATTCATTTTAAAATTTCTAAATAAAAACATTGTTGTTAATTATTTGGATAGTACCATGTTTTATTAAAATTGTGAAAAAACTTTGCGTAGCTTTGTAAAACAGTTGTCGCCATTAAAAAATGAATTAACTTAAACTTTAAATTATTTTTAAATGTTTTTATCCGCCTCAAACATTTATCTCAGAGCCTTAGAGCCAGAAGATTTAGATTTCATATACGCAATTGAAAACGATGAAACCATTTGGCATGTGAGCAATACTCAAACGCCTTATAGCAAGTTTTTAATTAAACAGTATTTAGAAAATGCTCATCAAGACATTTTTGAGGCAAAACAGTTGCGGTTAGCAATATGCTTACACAATTCTCACAACGCTATAGGACTAATTGATTTATTTGACTATAACCCCACAAATAATAGGGCAGGTGTGGGTATTGTTATTCATCAAAAACAATACAGACAACTCGGCATAGGGTCTGAGGCACTACAATTACTCATTCAATACAGTTTCTCGCATTTATCATTACATCAATTATATGCAAATATTGGTACACAAAACAAAAACAGTATTACTCTTTTTACTAAATTTGGATTCCAGTTAGTGGGCATCAAAAAACAATGGAACTATATTAATGGTTTCTATCATGATGAAGCTTTGTATCAATTAATTAATTCTAAATAAACTATTTTGAACTTAAAAAAACTTATCGCAATCATTGCCGTAATAGGCGTTTTTATTGCTGCAATCGTTTCTTTTTACATCTACAAAAAAGCATTTACTCCTAACACTGCTTTTAATCAACAAGAAGTTTTTATCTATGTACCCACAAATTCTACTTATGATCAAGTAACAGAATTAGTAAAACCACTTATAAAAGACATAGAAAAGTTTGATTTTGTTGCAAAAAAAAGAAATTATGCCACAAATGTAATTTCGGGCAAATTTTTAATACAAAAAAATATGTCAAGTTTTGATATAGTTAGAGCACTAAAAAGAAACGTACCCGTTAAAATTGCTTTTAACAATCAAGAAACCATTGAAAAACTAGCCCAAAGGCTTGCCTCTCAAGTAGAACCAGACAGTTTAACACTCATTCAGGCTTTTACAAATAAAAACTTTATGCAAGAAAACGGTTTTAATCAAGAGACAATCTTAGCACTTTTTATCCCTAATACCTATGAGTTTTATTGGAACACCACCGCCACAAAAATAGCCTCTAAAATGGTTGACGAATATACCAAATTTTGGAATCAAGACCGACTAAATAAAGCTAAAAAAATAAATTTAACTCCCATTCAAGTTGCAGTTTTAGCCTCAATAGTACACAAAGAAACTTCAAAAGTTGATGAACGCCCCACTATTGCAGGGGTTTATCTTAATAGATTAGCTCAAAACATGCCTTTACAAGCAGATCCAACCGTAATTTTTGCTATGAAAAAAGCCTCTGGAAATTTTGACCAAATCATAAAAAGAGTGTTCAGTAAAGATACACAAGGAACAAAATCACCTTATAATACTTATATAAACACAGGCCTGCCCCCAGGTCTCATTACCATGCCCGATATTTCTGCCATAGATGCCGTGCTCAATGCACAAAAACACAACTATATCTACTTTTGTGCCAGTACAGAAAAAATGGGCTATCACAATTTTGCCGCCACTTATCAAGAACATCAAGTAAATGCAAAAAAATATGCCAATTGGGTAAACAAATTAGGCATTAATCGTTAGAAGCAAAAAGCCAGTGTCAATTTACAAATCATTTTCCCGCTTTTCGCTACAATCTTGCCTAAAAAAAAGGCAAGGATTTTCTCTACAATCGGGGCTAGTTAAAAAATTGTCTTTTGTGTTTATTTGTGGTAGTATGTTTTCACAATCAACCATAAATCAGTTTTTAACACCATCAGACACACTAAATCACACTCGTTTAAAAGGGGTTTACATTACACAAACTGCACTTTTAACCAGTTCACTCATTGGTTTAAACCAGCTTTGGTATGCTGATTATCAACGGTCTAGTTTTCATTTTAAAAACGATAATAATCAATGGCTGCAACTAGATAAACTAGGGCATTTATACTCCTCTTTTCATCTTGCAGCAACTGGGGCAAACACTCTCAAGTGGGCTGGTGCATCTCAAAAACAACAACTTATTATAGGAACTTCTACGGCCTTAGGATTTTTAACCGCTGTGGAGGTTTTTGACGGATTTTCAACAAAATGGGGTGCCTCTTTTGGCGATGTGTTGGCTAATACCACTGGGGCTGCTTTGTTTGTGTCGCAACAACTACTCTGGAGTGAATGCCGCATTGTTCCTAAATTCTCTTATCAAAAATCAAATTTCCCATCTATAAGACCTGATGTTTTTGGAAACACCCTCACATCTCAAATTTTAAAAGATTATAACGCACAAACTTATTGGCTGTCTGCCAATATTCATTCGTTCATTAAACTTAATTTTGTTCCTGTTTGGCTCAATTTTGCCATTGGATATGGCGGTGCTAACATGCTTTTTAGTACAAAAAAAGATGCCCTAGCTAATGGGGTAGTTCAAAACGAGTACAGACAATTTTACTTAAGTTTTGATGTAGATTTAACAAAAATTAAAACCAAATCTCCCTTTCTAAAAACAGTTTTTAGCGTTTTTAATACCTTAAAAATTCCTGCCCCCACACTACAATTAAATGCTAACAGACACACAAGAGGCTATCTATTCTACTTTTAGAAAAAATTAACAAGCTGTAAATCAATTAAATAATTTTTGTTGTATATTTGCAACCTCAATTTATAAAAGTGTTTTACATTTTTATATAAAGAAAAAGAATGAAAAAGATCTTATTTTTTACAAGTTTATTATGTTCTTTAACGTTAGTTTTTGTCAGTTTTACCAGTTTTAAAATTGATAGAGTAGCGGGCTTTCATTTAGAAAGCAACGAGATTATAAACTATCATGTCCCCACATCTAACGAAACTGCAGAATTTGAAGCTCATACAAAAATTCCTTACGTAGGCAAAACATTTATAGGTTTTAAACAAGCCGTTGCTTATAAAGAATCAAGAGGCAAGAGTACGCTAATTAATCCTTTTGGCTATATGGGTAAATACCAATTTGGAAAAAGTACGCTGCGGGCTGTGGGAGTAACAGATTTTGATTCTTTTTTAAATGATGTTTCCTTGCAAGATAAAGCTTTTAAAGCCTTAGTTGCAAAAAACAAATGGGAATTGCGTAAAGAAATCAATCAATACAGTGGCCGAGTTATTAATGGGGTAGAAATCACAGAATCAGGCTTGATAGCAGCAGCACACTTGAGTGGAGCAGGTTCTGTAAAAAGATATTTAAAAAGCAACGGACGCAATGGATTTAATGATGGCTTTGGAACATCTCTAAGTAGTTATATAGAAAAATTTGCTTCTTATGATATGTCTCCCATCAAGGCAAACAAAAATGCCACAGTAGATAATTACTAAAAACTTTGCTTATAAATAATAAAAATACAAGGTCGGTTTTGTAAATCGACCTTATTTTTTTGCCATTCTTTAATGGTTTTTGTTTTTATAAACTCAGTGGGCAAGGTAATATCACATGCCACACACAGCCATGTATCTGCGTGTAAGGTGACTAACATATCTTCAAAAATAGTATTGTTTCTATAAGGTGTTTCTATAAACAACTGCGACTGATTTTTATCAAATGAAACGCGTTCTAAACTTTTTAGTGCTGCTTTTTTTTCGTGTTTGTCAATGGGTAAATACCCATTAAAAGCAAAATTTTGTCCGTTCATTCCGCTTGCCATCACAGCAAGTAAAATTGAACTTGGCCCCACAAGCGGTATAACCTGAATTCCTTTTTCGTGAGCTAATTTTACAATTACAGCTCCAGGATCTGCCACACCCGGACAACCCGACTCGCTCATCAACCCCATATTCTTCCCCTTTAACAAAGGTTGTATCATTTCTAAATAGGCAACAGCCTCTGTGCGTTTATTGAGAGTAACCAGTTGTAATGAAGGTTGCTTTTTTTCTGGATGAATACTTTTTATAAACTTTCGGGCTGTTTTTTCATTTTCAACAATGTAATCATCAATAAAATCAATAACTCTTTTAATGCTTTGTGGCAATACATCATTAGGGTTTACCGTTGTTTCACCAGGATTTGACAGCGTACACGGAATTAAATAGAGTTTGCCTAAAAGTTGAATGGGGTTCATGATTAGTTGTAAATAGTAATCACAAATGTAATAATTTTAAATGGAATCTCGTGCAGACAAGTCTTGACTTGTTTGTACTTATCTATATTTTTCCCAAATAGATTATGTAAAAAAAAAGTCCCACCGAAGCAGGACTTAAGATTTTCATCTACGGCATATAGCCTTATTGTGATAAGATTAAAGATTAGAAATTTTAATCCACAACAAAAGTAATTGTTTTTTTCTGAGTTAAAAAAATAAAATGATATTTTATCAAAAATATATTGTCATATCAGGGCATTCGCTTTTAAACTTTCAAGATTACTTCTCTGTAAGTGTTGTCTG
>DAINSR010000109.1:0-7323 GCA_036741255.1 Flavobacterium sp. | reverse complement strand
CAATTAATTCAATCATTTGAAAAAGAATATTGAGTTTTTCAGCAGACCCTAAATAAAGGCGTCCCACATATCTGTGCGTATTGTCTTTACATCATCTCGCTGGTATTTAGTGAGTTTGTTGCAACGTTTGTCTACACTTTCTTTGGTTCTACCTTCAACAACATTAGAAAGAAGCCTCACAAAATATGCCGTTTGAAAATTACTGCTCCATGGGTATTTCCATAATTAAAAATTTGGCAGCTGTAGATGCTTTTACATTAATCTCAGGGGTGTTCCATATTCCTATTGCATCTCTTTTTTCTAATGTTGTTCCATTAACTTCAATTATTCCTTCAATATTCATAATGTAAAAACCATTTCCTTCTTTCTTTAAAGTCAATTTTTTAGAAAAATCTTTATCAAAATCACTCAAATAAAACCACGCATCTTGATGTATCCAAACCCCTTCATCGTTTTCATTGGGCGACAATATCTGGGCAAAATTGTTTTTTTGTAACGTTTTGTCTAAAGTAATTTGTTGGTATCTTGGCACCACATTCCTGAATTTAGGGAACAACCATATTTGAAACAATTTAGTGTGTTGGTCTGCATTTGGGTTAAATTCTGAATGTTGAATTCCTGTTCCTGCACTCATTACTTGCACATCGCCAGTTTTTATGGTAGCCGCATTTCCCATACTATCTTTGTGAGCTAAATCACCTTCTAATGGTATTGTAATGATTTCCATATTATCATGAGGATGTGTCCCAAAACCCATTCCTGCCGCTATGGTATCGTCATTTAAAACCCTTAAAACACCAAATTGAACCCTGTTTGGATTATACCAACTCCCAAAACTAAAACTATGATAGGCATTGAGCCACCCATGATTTACATTGCCACGAGTATTTGATTTATGAAGGACTATTTGTTCCATATTCATTTTTTTTACAAAGGTATAATTTATTGCATATTTTTTAAAGCAAACTAATTGTCAATCCCCAATTTTTAAAGCAGGGCTACTATCAAATGAATATTCTTTAAATAAGCTTTTTTAGAACTAAATTTTTACTACAAATTTACATAATCTAGTATTAATTCTTTTTTGAGTTGCTCCTTTTTTCTTTGTAACTTTGTGATTATAAAAAAAACAATATGTTTGGAATTGGTAGCGGAGAGCTTATTTTTATCATATTAATCTCCATAATGGTTTTTGGTTCAAAAGGAATACCAGATATTGCTCGGTTTTTAGGAAAAACAATGGCTCAGTTAAAAAATGCCTCAAACGAAATAAAGCACGAAATTCAAAAAAGTGCTTCAAACAACGGATTAGACTTAAATTCTGTAACTGGCGGAATTTCAAACGAAATTAACAAAGCAAAAGAACATATATCACAGGCTATCAATCCATTAGAAAACATTTCTTCAGAGGTAACAAACCCCATAGAAACTGTAAAAGAAGATATTGAAACCCTTTCTGGCCCCATAAAAAGACAAGTATAACATTGGAAGAACTATTAAAATTAGATAGAGAATTATTTGTTTTTTTAAACAACCTAGGCAGTGAACCGTTTGATAATCTTTGGCTGATCATTACTAAACAAGTGTATTGGTCGCCCTTGATTATATTTGTTTTTTACTTACTCAAGAAAAATATAGGCTGGAAAAACCTTGGAATAATCATCCTGTTCCTCGCTCTTTTAATTGTTTTTACAGATCAAATTACAAATTTTTTTAAAAATTATTTTGAACGATTACGACCTTGTAATGACCCTAAAATTAAAGACTATATTAGAATTGTACTCCACAGAAATTCATTCAGTTTTTTTTCTGGTCATGCTTCTAATTCTATGGCAACAACTATGTTTGTGTTTTTTATTATCAAAAAGTATTATAAACACTCTTACCTGCTGTTTTTATTTCCTATAATTTTTGCATACAGCAGAATTTATTTAGGACTACATTTCCCCTTAGATATTATCACGGGTTTTGTTTTTGGGAGCTTTAATGCGTTGCTATTTTTAAAATTATATTTGCTGTTTCAAAAAAAATATCAATTTAATAATCCACAATAGAAAAATCAATCACAAAACTCTCGTAACCGTGAGTCCGTCTCTAATAGGAAGCAAAACCGTTTCTACTCTTGCATCTTCATTAATCAGTTTATTATAAGCAACGAGTGTTTCTGTGCTAATGTCCTTTTCTTTTATGGTTTCTAAAACCTTACCACTCCACAACACATTATCGGTTAGTATAATTCCCCCTTGATTCATCTTAGATATAATCATATTAAAATAAGTGATGTAATTTTCTTTATCGGCATCTATAAAAACCAAATCAAATGTTTTATTTAATGTGGGTATAATAACTGTTGCATCACCCAAGTGCGAAATAATCTGCTGCTTATAGTTAGATAATCCAAAATACTTTTCTTGAATTTCAACTAACTCTTCATTAACATCTATAGTGTCAAGCGTACCATTTTTTTGTAACCCTTCTGCCAAACACAATGTGGCATAACCCGTATAAGTCCCTATCTCTAAAATATGCCTCGGGCTTATTATTTTAGACAGCATACTCAGCACCCTTCCCTGAAAATGACCACTCAACATTCTGGGCTGCATAATTTTTTGATGCGTTTCAAGGTCAAGTGCTTTCAAAAGTTGGGGTTCTTTTTGACTGTGATTAGAAACATAAGCCTCTAGTTCTTCTGATATAAAGTGCATAGCAAACATGTAAATTTTAGACTGCAAAAATACAAATTTCAATTTTTCAAACCTTTTAAATCACTTCAATTTTTAAATTCATAACTTTGCACCATGCAAATTTCAAAAAAAGACATCAGAACACTCACAAAAGAACAATTGCGAGAGTTTTTTGAAAAAAACAACGATAAAGCCTTTAGGGGCAATCAAGTATATGAGTGGCTCTGGAATAAAAATGCCCACTCCTTTGAGGCAATGACCAGCCTGTCAAAAGAAACTCGTGCCATGTTACAAGCTAATTTTGTAATCAACCACATTAAAGTAGATGTCATGCAACGCAGTGAAGACGGAACCATAAAAAATGCCGTGCGTCTTCATGACAATTTAGTAGTAGAAAGTGTACTCATTCCCACAAAAACAAGAACAACAGCCTGTGTGTCTAGCCAAGTTGGATGCAGTTTAGATTGTAATTTTTGTGCCACAGCCCGCTTAAAAAGAATGCGGAACTTGGAGCCAGGCGAAATTTATGACCAAGTGGCAGCCATTGACAATGAAAGCCGTCTCTACTTTAATCGTCCTTTGTCAAATATTGTTTTCATGGGCATGGGAGAACCACTTATGAATTATCCAAATGTCATGAAATCCATAGAAATGATAACCTCAACAGATGGCTTAGGCATGTCGCCAAAACGTATAACAGTTTCAACATCTGGAGTTTCTAAAATGATAAAAAAAATGGCAGATGACAATGTAAAGTTTAAACTAGCCGTGTCGCTTCACACAGCCATTGAAGAAACCAGAAACAAAATCATGCCCTTTACAAAAAACTTTCCGCTCACAGAACTTCGTGAAGCATTAGAATATTGGTATAAAAAAACAAAAAGTGCCGTAACCTATGAGTACGTAGTTTGGAAAGACATCAACGACGACAAAAAATCCATAGAAGCCCTCGTTAAATTTTGTAAATATGTACCCTGCAAAGTAAACCTTATAGAATACAACCCCATAGACGACGGCTATTTTCAACAAGCCACAGAACAAGCCACACAAGACTACATTACCGCACTAGAAAAAATTAACATCACCGTAAAAGTACGCAAAAGCAGAGGCAAAGACATAGACGCCGCCTGCGGACAATTAGCCAATAAATCATAAATTTTCATTTTTTTATACCATTCCCAGTAGCTATTTCCTGCTATCCATTACAAGATTTTTTCAATAATTCCTTTTTTGTAAATTATAAAAAGAGCTTATATCGTCGCTTTTTTATAACAACAAAAAAATAGAATTATTCAAAAAAATGCTTTTCATTACTATCAGGGCTAGTCAAAAATGTAATAATCTCAAAAATTAGAAACCACTAAAAGAATATTACAGAAACTATAATCCAGCTGTTTGACTATTTGAAGATCAAACAAAAGGAACAGCTTATGATGTCCTAAGTTTGCAACTCATGTTAAACAACCTTTACAAAAAACAAAATTTACCAAGCCTATACCCCCCACTGGTTGTGGCACAGCTATGCCGCTCACCGGTTCTAAAGCAGTACCTATTTGCACTACATTCAAGAATTACTAGCACACAACTGAGATAAAACTAACGAAATTTACATTCATTTTAGTACAAAAAGTATCCAATATATAAAAAGCCTGTTTGATGATTTGTGAGGGAAAAAAATTATATTTGTGACGAATAAAGCTAAAAAAACCTTCGCCAATCTACCCATTGTGTGTCAGTGTAAAAAGCCGACCCGAAAATGGCACATTTGGTTTTTTCCGAGACACAAGCCAACGCTAAAAAAAACAAAAGAGCCTTTTTTTGCCAACGCACTGGCAGGACAACTAGATAATTATTCAAACATTTTTTATCTTGAAAAACGAGATGTTGAAAAATAAAAACTAAATTTGCGACTTGACATCTTTAGACAACAATGAACAGAATTAAAGAAGTACTTGAAGAAAAAGGAATTAAGCAAACTTGGTTAGCCGAACAACTAGGTAAAAGCTACAATATGGTAAACGGTTACGTGCAAAATCGACAACAACCAAGACTTGAAGTACTCTATGAAATAGCGAACATTCTAAATATTGATGTAAAAGAACTTTTAAAAACTAACGAAGAGGTTTACAAGTGCAAGTAGTTATCGACATATTAGAAAACGAGTTAATCGAGAAGTACCCTGACATTCTCGGAATACTACTCCGTGACCAAACCACTCAAAAAAATATTTTTTGGGCGACAGACAATTACGAAAATTTAGGGGATTCGTATAAATCTGATTCAGAAATTTTACCGGATTTAATCACAGGAGAAAAAGGCAATGTAATAATGCCTAGGGTTCATAAAGACAAAATTCTACAATTATCTCGCTCCAAAGAAATGGCAGAAGTTTTTACGCCTTCTTGGATATGCAACGCACAAAATAATTTAGTTGACAATTCTTGGTTTGGAAAAGATGGTGTTTTCAATAAAGAAATCTTGTTGAAGAACGGAACTAAATCTTGGGAAACAACAAAAGAAAAAATAGTTTTTCCAAAAGGCAAGACTTGGCTAGACTATGTTCAAGACACACGATTAGAAATTACTTGTGGAGAAGCTCCTTATTTGGTTAGCCGATATGACACCACCACAGGAGAATTTATTAAGGTTGAGAACAGGATTGGACTTTTAGACAGAAAATTAAGAATCGTAAATGAAAATTTGGACTCAATAAATGAATGGTTAAATGCGGCAGAAACTGCCTATAAAAGCACTTATGGTTTTGAATGGCAAGGAGATAGTTTACTCTTGGCTCGTGAAGCATTGCTAATAACATTCATTGAAAACTTTACACACAAATTTGAAACTGAACCTCCACTTGATTACATACAAAATATTGCAGAAATCATTTCTTGGAATATTTGGCAAATGGACGGTCTAAAAGGTGTTATTCCGAATAGTTGTGCAGCTGAAATTATAGAAATTCCAGATTTTTTTGAAACTAGAACAGAAATAAAAAAATGCAAAGGTTGTGAAACTCAAAATATAAAATCACACAATGGCATTTATTGCCACATTATGGATTGGGATATAGAAAAGCCGATAAAATTTATATCTCTTTTAGAAAAGTAAAATATGCCAGAAACAAACAATATAAATGTAGATATACTTGATAACTTAATCATTGGAAGAGTAGAACCCCAAATCTATGCTTTTACAACCGAAACAATACCGAATTATCTAAAAGTTGGCGATACCTACCGACCAATTGAAATGCGATTGAATGAGTGGCGTAAACACTTCCCTAACCTTGAAAAAAAGTTTGAAGATGTTGCAAAAGTAGATGATGAAACTTTTTTTAGAGATTATGCAGTTCATTTTTTTCTTGAAAACGAATTAAAAAGAAGTCGATTAAAGCCTAACGCTTTAAAAGGAATCCCATATTACTCCAATGAGTTTTTTGAAAACGCAACAGAGGAAGACCTACAAGAAGCGATAGAAGACATCAAAAGCGGACATCAAAACAACGAATCAAAATATCAATATTATCGCTTTGACGAAAGTCATATTCCAATAACACACACTTATTCAAGAAGTGAAAACTATGCACTACGACCCAATCAATACGAAACAGTAAAACGGTTCAAGGAAGCCATAAATAAAGGCAGAACCAATTTATTGATGTATGCGGTAATGCGTTTTGGTAAATCATTTACCTCTATGTGTTGTGCAGTTGAAATGAATGCAAAATTGGTGGTTGTGGTTTCTGCAAAAGCTGATGTAAAAGAAGAATGGAAGAAAACGGTTGAAAGCCATATTAAATTTGATGGTTATTGTTTTTTAGATAATACTTCACTCCTGACAAGCGATACGATTATTGCCGAGAAACAAGAGGCAAATAAGAAAATTGTTTTGTTTTTAACATTACAAGACTTGCAAGGAGACGAAATAAAATCAAAACATAAAGAAGTATTTGAAAATCAAATTGACTTATTGTTAATTGATGAAACCCATTTTGGAGCAAGAGCAACCGAGTACGGAAAAGTCCTAAAAGCGGAAAATTTAAGTACCAAAGAAATTAAAAGTGAATTAAAACTAAATGACAATACTTTAGACGATTTAGAATTTACCAATAAAGTTTTTAATGCGAAAATTCGCATTCATCTTTCTGGAACTCCTTATCGTATTTTGATGAATAGCGAGTTCACGAATGATGATATTATTGCATTCTATCAATTCACAAACATTGCAGAGGACCAAGCAAAATGGGATTTAGAAAATCTAAACAAAGATGAAATCAAAGAATGGGATAATCCTTATTATGGCTTTCCTCAAATGATTCGTTTTGCATTTAATCCCAATGAATCATCACGAAAGAAAATGGAAGAAATGAAAAAGAAAGGTGTAACCTATGCTTTTTCAGAGCTTTTTAAGCCTCAATCCATTACGAAAGACACCAAAACAAATCTTCATCATAAGTTTATTCACGAAAAGGAAATTCTAGACTTACTAAAAGTCATTGACGGTTCAGAAACAGATGAAAATTTATTGAGTTTCTTGGACTACGACAAATTGAAAGAAGGCAAAATGTGCCGTCATATTGTTTGTGTTTTGCCTTACAGAGCATCTTGTGACGCATTAGAGGAACTAATCAAAAACA
>DAINSR010000108.1:6369-7325 GCA_036741255.1 Flavobacterium sp. | reverse complement strand
TCATACTATTAATTCTAGTTTCAAACCAAAATATGACACCATTGAATGGAAAAACAACGAAGAATTATTTAAAAAATGGTGTCAAGGAAAAACGGGCTATCCTATTGTAGATGCAGGTATGCGTCAACTAAACCAAACAGGACACATGCACAATCGAGTGCGAATGATTGTGGCTAGTTTTTTGTGTAAACATTTACTTATTGATTGGAGATGGGGTGAAGCGTATTTTGCTGAAAAACTTCTCGATTATGAACAAGCTAGTAATGTGGGTAACTGGCAGTGGGCTGCTGGATCTGGGGTAGATGCTGCACCTTATTTTAGAATATTTAATCCAGCAGAACAAATAAAAAAATTTGATAAAGATTTTAAATATATTAAAAAATGGGTGCCAGAACTAGATACCCCATATTACCCAAAACCCATAGTAGAACACAAAGAAGCCCGAGAGTTGTGTCTAAAAATATATAAACAAGCCGTTGGATAAAATATAATGAATATAGTTTGGTTTAAAAGAGATTTGCGTTTATACGATAATGAAGCCCTTTTTAATGCTATTGCTACTGGTAGAAAGGTACTTTTATTATATATTTTTGAACCTTCACTTTTAAACGATATTCATTACAGCAAAAGACATTTTGATTTTATAAAACAATCATTAGAAAGTCTGCAAAAAGAGCTGTTGCCTTATCATACTCAAATATTAATTGTGCAAGGTGAGGTAATGGAGGTGTTTGAAAAATTAAATCAACTCTTATCCATTCATGCGGTATATTCTCATCAAGAAACTGGTATAAAAATCACTTTTGATAGAGATATTTCTATGGCTACTTTTTTTAAAAGTCATAATATCCCTTGGTTTCAAAGTATTCACAATGGCGTAATTAGAGGCATTAAAAATAGAAAGCACTGGAATGACGATTGGTTCGCTTTACTTATCGAGTTGCTCGACTCACGGC
>DAINSR010000108.1:0-6359 GCA_036741255.1 Flavobacterium sp. | reverse complement strand
GGTATGACTATATGGATAAAACCTGCTTCCCGTTTGAGGCAAACTCCCGCACTTTTGTAAAATATAAAGATATTGAAGAAATTGAAAATCATTTTGATATACCTTCCTTAACTACAGATAAATCGTTGCCGTTTCAAAAAGGAGGTACTAAAACTGGACTGAGATATTTGAAATCATTTTTTGAAGAGCGTGTTGTAAATTACTCAAAACACATTTCAAAACCTGAAAAAGCCAGAATAAGTTGCAGTAGATTATCTCCATATATTGCATGGGGAAATTTATCTATCAGACAAGTATATGACGAAGCTTGGAAATATTCTCAAAAAGGGATACATAAAAAACAAATTTCAAATTTTGTTTCACGACTCAGGTGGCAAGCCCATTTTATTCAAAAGTTTGAAATGGAATGTACTATGGAGTTTGTTGCTGTTAATAAGGGATATAGAAATTTAGTTCAACCCATAAATGTGTTTTATCATGAATCATGGATATCTGGTAAAACTGGGATACCCATTGTAGATGCTTGTATGAGATGCCTCAACACAACAGGGTATTTAAACTTTAGAATGCGTGCCTTGGTTGTTTCATTTTATACACACAATTTGTGGCAACCTTGGCAAAACTGCTCACCTCACTTAGCCCAGCAGTTCTTAGATTTTGAACCCGGAATACATTATCCACAACTTCAAATGCAAGCAGGCGTTACAGGTACAAACACTTTGCGAGTATATAATCCTGTAAAAAATTCTTTAGAACACGATGAAGATGGAGTTTTTATAAAAAAATGGGTGCCAGAATTAGCCTTAATTCCAGCTGAATTTATTCATGAACCATGGAAACTTACACTCATAGAACAAGAATTGTATAACTTTAAACTAGGCATTGATTATCCATATCCAATAGTAGATTTAGAAAAAACAAGAAAATACTCCAGTGATATTTTGTGGGGACTTAGAAAAAGCACAACCGTAATACAAGAAAGCAAACGAATTATTGAAAAACATATAATCCCTAATTCTTTTTTTATCACCCACAACCCAAACGATGTCATTTTTACTCAATAAAAAATCAGATTCTGGATTTAAAATTCGTTTTCCGTTGTGTTCTATGCCTACAATTAATCCATTAGTAAGCTCTCTAATTTTTGATTCTCTGATGGTTTTACCAATAAAACTGTGATGGTCTAACTCAAATTGCATCATCACAATTTCTGTTTCGTCATCGGGTATTGTTTGCATATTTTGATTTAAAAATACTGAAAACACTTTTGCTTGAGCGTCTGTTCCAATAATACAAATTTCATCATTTGGATATAATTTTTCATCTTTTGTTGGGATGTTTATATGGCTATTACCTCGTTTTATATAGGCAATATTTACTCCTATGTTTTCTCTTATTTTTAGCTCTCCTAGTGGAATCCCAACAAAATTACTTTCTGGCAAAATAGTAAAATGTGCCATGTGTCCGTCCCATGGCGATAAATTATTTCGGTTTATTTTTCTCCTAGAAAGTTCACGTTGGTTAAAATTTGATATAAATCTATTTTCAATTTTTTGATACCATCTGTTGATTTTCTTAGGGAATAATACCAAAACCAAGACTACTGCTACAAATGAAATTACAGAAATAATGGGAGACAATAAGTTATTGACCATCATTCCAATAAAAAAAAGTGCTATAATGATTCTAATAAAAAGCAATACCGCAATAGGACCTTTATAATTTTTATTTTCTAAAAGCTTTTCCACTTCATCTTGAGCAATTTTTCGCACTGCTAATGCCCACAAAAAAGGGATAATTAAAATAAATGTGATACAAACAGTAATTAAATTGCCAAATTTTAAATCTAAAAGTACTGGTGCTAAAATTTTCTTTGACAACTGTATGATGGCAACTATGATAATAGAATGAAGCACCACCTGAAAAATATATTCTCTAATGGCTTTTTTCCATATACTAGTTTTTTTAATAGCTTGAGCATTAGCACTATAAACTTCTATTTTTTTAAACCACTTTTTCGGAATATTTTTCTCTACAAAAAGTGCAACGGGGGTTGCATACTTTATCATAAAAGGAGTGGTAAAGGCAGTTATTGCAGAAACAGCAACAACAATAGGATATAAAATTTCGCTCGTTACATTTAAAGTTGCACCCAGTGTAGCAATTATGAAGGAAAACTCTCCTATTTGTGATAAACTCATACCCGTTTGTATAGACTCTTTTAAGGGTTGCCCAGAAATTAAAGTTCCAATTGTAGATGTTATAGACTGACCAAAAATGGTTATGAATGTTAATATCATTACTGGAAAAGCATATTCAACGAGTGTTTGCGGGTTGATTAAAATGCCAACCGAAACAAAAAAGATAGCACCAAACAAATCTTTAACGGGTTTAATTAAATGTTCAATATGCTCTGCTTCATTAGTTTCTGCTAATATAGAGCCCATAATAAAAGCCCCTAATGCGGGCGAAAATCCAACCCCTGCCGCAAAAATTACCATAAACAAACAGAGTGCTAGTGAAATTATCAAGAGCATTTCATCGGTTAAAAGCGGTTTTAATTTCCTCAATATAGTAGGAATAAAAAAGATACCTGAAACAAACCAAATGATTAAAAAGAACAGTAATTTAAACAACGATTGTATTAATTCTTCACCTGAAAACTGCTGACTTACCGCAATAGTTGACAGCAAAACCATCATTAAAATGGCTACAATATCTTGAACAATAAGTGCTCCTATTACATTTCCTGTAAATTTTTGAGATTTAACCCCTAATTCGTCAAAAGCCCTTAAAATAATTGTTGTAGATGAAATAGAAACAATTACCCCTAAGAAAATTGAGTTTATTTCGTTCCAACCCATGAATTTACCAGCATAATAGCCAATAAGTATCATGAAAATTATCTGGGTTAGGGCTGTTATGGAGGCCGTTCCTCCCACTTTGAGCAATTTTTTAAAGCTAAATTCAAGACCTAAACTAAACAAAAGAAATATTACACCAATCTCTGCCCAAACAGTAATATTATTGATGTCTTTTATGGAGGGTAAAAAATAAATATGTGACCTCACAAAAAACCCCGCCACTAAATAGCCTAATACTAAAGGCTGTTTTAACTTTTTAAAGATTAAAACTGCAACGGCAGCCGTAACTAAGATTAAACCTAAATCTTTAACCAAATCTGGCACGTGAACTGTAGTATGAGCAACAAGTAATACTGGCATTATATTTATTTTTAAATCTATAAATTTTTAAATTCTTAATATATCAAAAAAACAGATTCAAACAAAATACAATTGATTATTCAAATCATTTCTATAGTTTAAAGAAATCCCAAACACTAAATACCCACATAATTGCTAGGCGATATTTGCAATAGTTCGTTTTTTATTTCAGCAGAAACATTCAAATTATTGATAAAACTGTGAATGGCATTTTTATCAATAACCGTGTTAGTTCTTGTTAAATCTTTCAGTGCTTCATAAGGATTAGGATATGCTTCTCTACGCAAAATAGTTTGAATTGCCTCTGCAACAACTACCCAGTTTTTTTCTAAATCTTGGGCAATTTTTTCTTCATTGAGTAGTAATTTATTTAATCCTTTTAAAGTTGCTTCAAAAGCAATAAGTGTATGCCCAAAGGGAACCCCTATGTTTCTTAAAACCGTACTATCTGTTAAATCACGTTGTAATCTTGAAACAGGCAGTTTTGATGAAAGATGTTCAAAAATAGCATTAGCAATTCCTAAATTTCCCTCGCTGTTTTCAAAATCTATGGGGTTTACTTTATGTGGCATTGCTGAAGAACCAATTTCACCAACTTTTATTTTCTGCTTAAAATAATCCATAGAAATATACGTCCAAATATCTCGGTCTAAATCTAAAACAATATTGTTGATTCGTTTTAAGGCGTCAAAAAATGCTGCAAAGTGATCATAATGCTCAATTTGTGTAGTAGGAAATGAATGATGAAGCCCCAAAGCACTTTCTACAAAATCAGTACCAAATTGTTTCCAGTCGTGGTTTGGATAAGCTACTTGATGTGCATTATAATTACCAGTTGCTCCCCCAAATTTTGCTGCAAAAGGAATGTTAAATAACAACCGCATTTGCTCTTCAATACGTTCTACAAAAACTAAAATTTCTTTTCCTAAACGAGTGGGTGAAGCTGGTTGCCCATGGGTTCTGGCTAGCATAGGGATATTTTGCCACGATACACTCAGCTCTTTTAATTTTTGTACAAGAGCAATTAAAGTGGGCAAATAACTATGTTCAAAAGCTTCTTTTGTGGAAAGTGGAATGGCTGTATTGTTTATGTCTTGTGAGGTTAATCCGAAATGTATAAATTCTTTATAACTTGATAAACCTAATACTTCAAATTTATCTTTTATAAAATATTCAACCGCCTTTACATCATGATTAGTAGTTTTTTCTGTTTCTTTTATCCAAAGAGCATCTTCAGTACTAAAATTTTTATATAAGTTTCGGAGTGCATCATGCATTTTCTCGTCAATAGCTGCCAATTGAGGTAAAGGAAGTTTACACAATGCAATGAAATATTCAATTTCTACTAAAACCCTATATTTTATTAGGGCTTCTTCTGAAAAATATGTTGATAACGACTTAGTTTTACTTCTATAACGACCATCAATAGGTGAAATAGCGTTCAATTCTGTTAATTGCATTTTTTGTATTATTTTAGAGAAATGCAAAAATAGTGATTAGTAATAAGTAATAAGTAATAAGTTCAAAACTTTTCAATAGAAATTAAAGATTTTATGATTAATTCTATTTTTATAATAGTCATAAAGAGAACTAATGTAAAAGTATAGCTAAACAAAAAAACTTTCTGGATTGAAAGGTTTAAAATTAAAAAACTTGGATAACCTCATCAAAAAAAAATCAATTTTTAACTTCCACCACTTTACGGTCGCCATCAATAATAACACAAGTCAAATTTTGTTTAGCTAATCCTTTCATGGCGGTATCCCATTTTTTTCCACTAAGTTCTGTTTTAGATTTGAGTATATTAATTTCCATAGAATTGTTATGAGCTGCTAAAAGGCTAAGTATTAATTTTTCATCTTCTGATAGTTCTACTTTCTTTTTTTCAGGACGCATTTGTGGAAAAAACAGTACTTCCTGTATGGATTGATTGTTTGTTAAAAACATAACCAATCGATCCATGCCTATACCTAAACCTGATGTGGGAGGCATTCCATACTCTAAAGCACGCAAAAAATCTTCGTCTATAATTCCGTTTGCCTCTTCGTCTCCTTTTGCCGCTAGGGCCATTTGATTTTCAAATCTGTTTCTTTGATCTATAGGATCATTTAGTTCAGAGTAAGCATTGGCAATTTCTTTACCACAAACCATCAATTCAAATCGTTCTGTAAGGCTTGAGTCGTGGCGGTGTTCTTTGCATAAAGGCGACATTTCTTTTGGATAATCTGTGATAAAAGTGGGTTGAATAAAGTTTCCCTCACATTTTGCTCCAAAAATTTCATCAATTAGCTTTCCTTTTCCCATAGTTTCATCAACGGCAATTCCCATGCTTCTCGCCGCATCAAAAAGTTCGCTTTCACATTTTCCAGATATATCAAAACCCGTAAATTTCTTTATAGCATCAGTCATGCTGATGCGTTCGTAGGGGGCTTTAAAACTTACTTGATGCTCTCCAAAAATAACTTCTGTAGTTCCATTTACTTCCTTCGCACAATGTTCTAACAAATTTTCAGTAAAGGTCATCATCCAGTTATAATCTTTATAAGCCACATAAATCTCCATTGCTGTAAACTCTGGGTTATGGGTTCTATCCATACCCTCGTTTCTAAAATTTTTAGAAAATTCATAAACCCCATCAAACCCGCCCACAATAAGTCTTTTTAAATACAATTCATTGGCAATTCTAAGATACAAAGGTATATTTAAGGCGTTATGATGTGATATAAAAGGTCTGGCTGCTGCACCACCGGGAATGGCTTGTAAAACAGGAGTTTCTACCTCCATGTAGCCCGCTTCGTTAAAAAAAGTTCGCATGGCATTAAATAACTTAGTTCGTTTTACAAAAATCTCTTTCACTTTTGGGTTTACCACTAAATCTACATAACGCATACGATAGCGCAGCTCTGGATCTACAAAAGCATCGTGTGTTGTTCCCTCTGTATCTATTTTTGGCAATGGCAAAGGTCTCAATGTTTTGCTTAATAATTTTAAATCAGTTACTTTAACTGTTTTTTCCCCCACTTGGGTTGTAAATAAATTTCCTTCAATACCTATAAAATCACCTAAATCAATAAGTTTTTTGAACACGTCATTATAGAGTGTTTTGTCTTCGCCTACGCAAATTTCATCACGATT
>DAINSR010000107.1:0-7339 GCA_036741255.1 Flavobacterium sp. | reverse complement strand
GATTAAAAAGGAGGTCAAAAAAACGCTCAAACTCTTTACTGACAAGCCATATAATTTGGTTTTGGAATGATAAAACACTACAAAAAATGTTCTTTGCAGGGATAGTTGCGTCTTTGCTTTAAAATTTATACACTGATTATCTGTATTTTGTGATTTTAAATTAAAAATAATCTCAACCATATTTCAAAAACACAAATCACATAGCTTTGGTCATCTAAAATTTTATTCAAAATTCAAAAAAGTAATTTTTTACTATAAAATAAACCCTAAATTTGAAACAATTATCAATAAATAAAATCTTTAGAATTAAAAAAATAGGGGTTGCGGATTTTAAGGTATAACAATAAATTTAATAAATATTAAACTACATTAAATTAATTAAAATTAAGTTTGCAAACTATTAAAAGTACAATTAAAAAACAGACTTTGCGTTTAGTTGTTTTTTTATCCTAATTTTTTTATTTGATTTAACTAAACAAATCAATATAAGTTACAATTATATCTTTGAAATGAAAACTATTAAATTAAATATAGCTCTAAAAAAAAATGTTTGGCATCTTATTTTTTTATTGTATGTGAATTGTTTTTCACAGGACTACAAAAATATAGAAGCTTATTTAAATGATTTTTCAAAAAATGAATTTCATTTAAACGAAAAACTTTCTGAATATATAATTGCATTAAAAGAAAATCATATAGAGTCTAGGGTCAGTACAACAGTGAATACAATTTTACTAAAGCTAAATAACTTAAATTTAATATTAACTAAACATGACAAAGGCTGGAATAACGATGTAGAATTAAGAAATGCACTAATAAATTTGAATTTATTAACTATTGAATTAATAAAAAATGACACTTTTAATTTGACAAATTATAAAGAAATGAGTTTACTTTCAACAGAAGAAATATTAAGAATATTTGATGAAAAAGAAAAGAAAATTCATGAATATTATATTACTCTAAAGAAATATCAAGACACTAAAATAAAATTTTATAAAAAGTATAAAATGAATTTAATACAAACTAATAGGAATGAAGATATTTTGGAATACGTAACCGAGCAGGGATTAATTTTTTACCAAGTTGGGGTAATAGATGCTAAATTTATAGTTGATATTAAAAGTCATGATTTAATTAATATTGAAAAAACTCTTACCGTTTTAAAACAAATTTGTCAAAATGTATATATTAAAAATAAGTTAATTAAGTTGAAATTAAAAGATACTGCATTACAAAAAATGACTGATACTTATGTACAAACTATTGAGAAAAATAACTCAATATTATACACTGATTTTAAAACTTTTTTTGAGAAACAGGAAGAATTAAAAAAAAGAAAGGAACTTTATAAGACATCAAAAATATCTACGGAAGAATATGGTGCTTTTGTAAAAAATTATAATGAATTAAAAAATAGGTATTTGTCGGCATTTGATATGATTCAAAAAAGAAAAATAGACTTGGTGGAAGATTGGTATAAAAGCAATTCAGAATTTATTACAAACAACATAAAACTGGAAAAAAAATGAAATAAACCTAGAAAATGTGTAAATGTGTTAATTCATTTTTTAACTATCAATAGTAATACAGCGTTTAACAATTCGTAGGCTTTAAATAAATAGTTATGAGTTATTTGTGAACTTTTGTAGCATTTCAAAAAATAATCTTAATAATTAAAAGAAAACAAAATTGATTAAAAGACGACTAATTTATAATTTGCTTTCCTTTATTAGAGATATAAAATGATCAAACAAATAACGTGAATCATGTGGTCCAGGACTAGCCTCTGGATGATATTGAACTGAAAAGCATTTTTTTGATTTCATGCGCATACCAGCAATAGTGTTATCATTCAAATGGATATGAGTAATTTCCATATCAGGATGACTTTCCAAACTATTCCGGTTTACAGCAAATCCATGATTTTGAGATGTAATTTCACCTTTACCTGTAAGTAAATTTTTAACAGGGTGATTAATTCCTCTGTGTCCATTAAACATTTTGTAGGTAGAAATTCCGTTAGCGAGTGCAATAACTTGATGCCCCAAACAAATACCAAACAAGGGTTTGTTTTGTGAGATAATCTCTTGAGCTGTTTTTATTGATTTGACCAGCGGTTCTGGATCACCAGGACCATTAGATAAAAAATATCCATCTGGATTAAAACTTTCTAAATCAGAAAATGAAGCATCATAGGGGAAAACTTTAATGTAACAATCACGATTAGCAAGGTTTTTAAGAATATTTGTTTTAATACCTAAATCTAATGCTGAAATTCTATAAGTTGCATTTTCACTCCCAAAAAAATAGGGTTGTTTTGTAGAAACTTTTGAAGCTAATTCAAGACCTTTCATACTTGGTATTTGTGCCAATTGTTTTTTTAAATCTTCTAAAGATGTTCCATCTGTAGATATAGCAGCATTTTGAGCACCATGATCTCTAATATAACCCACTAAAGCACGTGTATCAACATCAGAAACAGCAACAATATTTTGCTGTTTAAAATAATCATACAAACTTTCGTTAGCATCTACTCGTGAATAATTGAAACTAAAGTTTTTACAAATAAGTCCAGCTATCTTTACACCGCTTGATTCCACTTCATTTGCATTAACACCATAATTACCAATGTGTGGATTAGTTGCAACCATTATTTGTCCATAATATGATGGATCTGTAAATATTTCTTGATATCCACTCATTCCTGTATTAAAGCAAACCTCTCCAAAAGTCGTTCCACAAATACCTATTGATTTGCCATAAAAAATTGTACCATCAGCTAGTAAAACGATGGCTTTTTGTTTTGATGTGTATTGCATTTTATTTGAATTGGTGTGCAAATTTAAATTAAAAGTTTAAGTGTGCCAAATTACTATTAAAACAAAAATAAAATTTGAATATGCTTATGAAAAACTATGTATGAAATTCTCAATTTAAAATTTAATTGGAAACTCATTTTTCATCTGTTTTTGTACGTAAAAGATGTAAAAATGTTTAAAACAACGAAGTGCTCCTAAATGAAATAAATATATAGATAGTAATGACTTCTGCAGCACTCATCATAGGATTTCTTTTTGGTTTATTTCTAATTATAAAAAATTCTGCTGTTTTTTCAAAATTTTTACAAAACCGTCTGTAATACAAAATAAATCAGTAATTTTATCAAAGCAAATTATAAGGCTAATTTTAGTTAATTATCTGTTATTCAACACTTTAAATACGATAGCTTTTGTCTTTTAATGCAAAATTTTTGTACACTTTTTTACTTAAATTATTAATCGAACTCAGGTTACTATAAAATTAAAGCTAAAAAAATACTTCATGTCTGGCATTTATATTCATATACCATTTTGCAGGCAAGCTTGTTATTATTGTGATTTTCATTTTTCTACAAGCTTAAAGAAAAAAGCGGAAATGATAAGTGCATTAGCAACAGAAATAGCATTACGAAAGTCAGAGTTTCAAAACCACACCGTTGAGACTATTTATTTTGGCGGCGGAACACCATCAATACTAGCTATTAACGAAATTGAGTTTTTAATTAACGAAGTTTACAAACATTACAAAGTGGTACAAAATCCAGAGATTACTTTAGAGGCTAATCCAGACGATTTAAACGATAAACAAATAGTAGCTTTTTCAAAAAGTAGCGTGAATCGGTTGTCCATAGGTATTCAATCTTTTTTTGAAGACGATTTAAAAATGCTGAATAGGATTCATAGTGCTAGTGAAGCTGCTAGATGTTTAGATAATGCTACTGCTCATTTTGAGAACATTTCAATAGACTTGATATATGGAATTCCTGGATTGACAAATGAAAAATGGTTACAAAATATTGAAAAAGCTTTATCTTTTAGAATTCCTCACATTTCAAGTTATGCCCTAACTGTGGAGCCAAAAACGGCTTTAGAATCCTTTATAAAAAGAGGAGTAATTCAATCACTAAATGATGATGTGGCTCAAAAACATTTTCATATGTTAGCTGAAACGCTTGAGGGTAGGGGATTTATCCATTATGAGCTTTCAAATTTTTGTAAACCCAATTATTTTTCAAAAAACAATTCAAGTTATTGGCTGGGTAAACATTACATAGGCATTGGACCATCTGCACACAGTTACAATGGTCATTCTAGAAGCTGGAATATAGCAAATAATACTCAATATATTAAGGCTCTACAAACAAATGTGAGGCCATTTGAAGCTGAAATTCTGTCGAAAATAGATTCTTATAATGAATATGTGATGACTGGAATTAGAACAATATGGGGCATTTCTTTAGAGAAAATTGAAAATGAATTTGGAGCTACTTTTTTATATTATTTACAAAAACAAAGCGACAAATTTATTAAAGGAGGACTCCTAGAAATCAAAAACAACAGTTTAAAAGCCACTAAAAAAGGTATGTTTTTATCTGACGGTATGGCAAGCGACTTATTTTTAGTAACTGATCCAGAAGCTGTCTAAATGTCTTAATTTTAACACTAATTATATTTTGTAGTATGATTAGTGTTAAAATTCAAACACCACAGAAGCCTAAACGAGTTTCACTTTACAAAATTATGCTATTTAAACACCCCAATTTGTTTGTTAAGCATAAACTTTACAAGGTTTTTTTAGAAAATCAATAAAGTATCAACACTAATTCACAAGTTAGAAATGGTTTTAAGATTTATGAATCTGTAAGTTCCATTAGTAAATGCAACCTTTCGGCTAAAAAAGTATTATTTAACTATCATTTAAAAAAAGTTCGAATATTCTATTTAAAAAAGTTCAAAAAATCAATATCTTTACCCTGAAAAAACGTTTTAAAAACATTGTTTTTTAAGTTAAATTAAGCATTATATTTTGTAATAAAAACAAAACTAAAACCACAAGACTATAACCTAATACTATTAAATATAAGTGTTTACAACTTTTTTAATTTTTTTGTAAAACAACATTTTTACGATCTTTAAAAAATTATGGTCTTCTTTTTAAAGTAGTTTTAAATTATAATAAATTTGTCTTGCAAGTTCATTGCTAAGGCGATTTTGTTCTAATGATTAATTTAAAGATTAAAGACAATCACTATACATTAATAAATTATGGCTTGTACAAATTGTTCTACGGGTGCAAAAGATGGCACACCAAAAGGATGTAAAAATAAAGGAACTTGTGGCACAGATAGCTGCAATAAATTAACTGTTTTTGATTGGCTTTCAAATATGTCTTTACCAGGCGGTCAAAAACCATTTGACGCAGTAGAAATACGTTTTAAAAACGGTAGAAAAGAATTTTATAGAAATACAGAAAATCTTAGTTTATCTATTGGTGATATCGTGGCTACAGAAGCTTCCCCTGGTCATGACGTTGGTTTAGTTTCGCTTACTGGTGAATTAGTTAAAATTCAAATGAAAAAGAAAGGCGAAAATCCTGAGGGTGATTTAAAAAAAATATATCGAAAAGCTACGCAAAAGGATATTGACATTTGGACTACTTGCAGAGAAAAAGAAGAAAAAATAAAAGTTAAAGCACGAGAAATTGCTATTCAATTAAAGCTAGAAATGAAAATTTCAGATATTGAATATCAAGGAGACGGTTCTACAGCCACATTTTATTACACTGCAAATGACAGGGTAGATTTTAGACAACTCATCAAAGAATTTGCCCGAGAATTTAGCATTAGAGTAGAAATGAAACAAGTGGGCTTTAGGCAAGAAGCTTCACGTCTTGGTGGCATTGGCTCTTGCGGTAGAGAGCTTTGTTGTTCAACATGGCTAACAGATTTTAGAAGCGTAAACACCTCTGCTGCCAGATATCAGCAACTTTCCTTAAACCCACAAAAACTAGCTGGACAGTGTGGTAAGCTCAAATGTTGCTTAAATTATGAACTAGATACCTACCTTGATGCACTAAAGCACATTCCAGACATGGAAACTAAATTATACACTGAAAAAGGAGATGCTTTTTGTCAAAAAATAGATATTTTTAAAGAGCTTATGTGGTTTTCTTATGCAAACAATCCAGCACACTGGCACGTTCTTGCTGTTTCACAAGTAAAAGAAATAATAGAAATTAATAAAAATAAAGAACGAGCCACATCGCTTGAAGACTATGTTATTGAAGTAGTACCACAGGTAGAAAAAACCTATCAAAATGTGGTGGGGCAAGATAGTTTAACACGATTTGACCAACCAAAAGTAAAACATAAAAGCAACAATAAAAGCAATAAAAATAAAAAGAATTTTAAAAAAAAGCCTAATGAGTCAAATGGCAAATAAATATATATTGTTAGCACTAATTTTTTTATGTTGTGCCTGTGATGATAAACAATTCTTTGACCAATACATTTCATTAAACGGAAATTGGACACAAAAAGACAAAATTGCTTTTTCATTTGAGCAAAAAGATACCATCAATTTATATAATATGTTTGTTACTCTTAGAAATAATAACGAGTATCCGTTTAATAATTTATTTTTAATTGTAAAGCTAAATCAACCCAATCAGATTATAAAAATAGACACCTTAGAATATGCCATGGCATATCCAGACGGCACATTAATGGGCAATGGTATTACAGACACAAAGCACAGCAAACTTTGGTACAAAGAAAATTTTAAATTCTCTAAAGCTGGTAAATATAAGGTTTATATAGAGCAAGCAAACAGAGAAACTGGAACTATAAAAGGAGTTACCACTTTAAAAGGAGTAACAGAAGTGGGTTTTAGAATAGAAAAAAAATAATTACTACAATGGCAACAAATCATACAACATCTCAAGAAGATTTTTCACATTACATAAAAAAGTTTTGGACTCTTTTCATCTATGGTATTATAGCCCTTATTGCTTTTTTCTTTTTGGCATCTTGGGGTTTTTTTGGCGAAATGCCCTCTTTTGATGAACTAGAAAATCCCAACTCAAACATAGCTTCAGAGATTATTTCTGCCGATGGGAAGACCATAGGAAAATTTGCTTATGAAAATAGAGTACCCATAAAATATAAAGATCTTCCAAAAGACTTAGTAAACGCACTTGTTTCTTCAGAAGACGAACGGTTTTATGAGCATTCTGGCATTGACCTAAAAGGAACCATGAGAGCCGTTTTAAAACTGGGTAGGGATGGAGGTGCTAGTACCATTACACAACAATTGGCCAAAAATCTTTTTCATGGGAGCGATGGTGCAAAATTTAAAATAGTTAGAGTAGTTCAAAAAATAAAAGAGTGGATCATTGCCGTAAAACTGGAACGACAATATACCAAGCAAGAGATTATTGCCATGTACTTTAATCAAGTTGATTTTGTAAATAATGCTATTGGAATATCCTCTGCTTCAAAAATTTACTTTAACAAAAA
>DAINSR010000106.1:0-7382 GCA_036741255.1 Flavobacterium sp. | reverse complement strand
AATCATTTGAAAAAGAATATTGAGTTTTTCAGCAGACCCTAGGTAATTTTTGTTTTGTGAAAAAGTTCATTAACAGCTTAATTTTGAGTAAATACAAATAACATATTTCCGTTTGCAAACGTTTACAAATAATTACATTCGACATTAAATAGCTAATTACCGAATAGGGTTTAAAAAGCACTTCATCTTTGCAGTGTCAAAATAAAACAATGATTTACTTTAATTGTAGTACTTCTTTATAATACGAGAAGACAAAATTTAAATTCAAGACAAAGTTTTATAAGACAAAATTTTTTATAAACCATTTAATTTTTTTACACACCATGAAAAACACAGTTCAATTAATCGGCAATGTAGGACAAGAACCTGAAATCAAAAATCTTGAAGGCGGAAAAAAGTTGGCAAATATTTCTATTGCTACAAACGAAGTTTATTACAAAGAAAACGGCGACAAAGTTGAAAAAACGGAGTGGCACAGAGTTACTGCCTGGGGGAAAACCGCAGAAATTATTGAAAAATTTGTAGTCAAAGGAAAGGAAGTTGCTATAGAAGGGAAGCTAACGCACCGAAGCTATGACGACAAAGACGGCAACAAACGCTATATTACAGAGGTTGTGGCTAATGAGATATTGCTAATAGGTAAGTAGTTAATAAAGTTATACCGATTATGTATTTTTCTCAATATCACCAAAATAGAGTTGACATAATCTAATTTTATTAGAGTATATTGAATACATAATCGGTATAAATTCAATAAAAACGATACTATCCGACACTATAAAAGTGTATAATGAAATTTACAAGTTTCTTATTTAAGAATCTTGTGAGTAAAAAGATAATCAGCTGTTTGATACCATGAGATTGTTTCATTTAAAAAGTTTCTATTCATTGGAATAGGTTTTAAACGGTTATCGTCCTTATTCCATTTGTAAAAATTTTGTCTTTTTTGATCTGACAATATCATTACCTTATCTTTTTTCATTAAGGCTAATTTTCTATAGGTTCCCAAAAAAGCACGTTCATCAAAATCTGATTTTAATATATCATTTCCAAAGAAATTACTTTCATAAGCCCAATTCATCATTGAAAAAAATGTTGGAAAAATATCTATTTGCGAGCATTGTTTTTCAATTTTTTGATTTTGAACTCCAGGAAAATTAACTATGAAAGCAGGAATATGATAATTAATTACATCTATTTCATCTTTACCAGCACTACTTGCACAATGGTCTGCAATGATGATGAAAATGGTGTTTTTATACCAAGGTTTAGATTTTGCCTTTTCAAACATTTTTTTGATTGCATAGTCGGTGTATTTTACGGCACCTTCACGTCCAGTTCCTGATGGGATGTCAATAGTGTTGTCTGAATAGGTATATGGTCTGTGATTAGAAGTTGTCATAACAAAATTAAAAAATGGTTTATTGGATTTGTAATGCTCGTCTGCCACTTGTATCATTTTTGAATAAATATCAGCATCACATATTCCCCACGCGTTCTCAAAAGTTACTTCGTTGTCATTAATATTGTTTCGAATGGTTTTAATTTTATCACTAAGCACACTTCCCCGTCCACGATCATAAATTGTAAAGCCGTTTCCGCCAAAGTAAGCGTTCATATTATCAAAATAACCATCTCCTCCATAAAAGAAATTTGAATTATATCCTTTTGACTTAAACACATTTGGAATGGTATATAAATTTTGATTTTCTGGACGTTTCACAATACTCTGACCTGGTGTGGGCGGAATACAAAGTGTCATAGCTTCCATGCCTCGTACGGTTCTAGTTCCTGTGGCATAAAGATTTTTAAAAAAAACACTTTTTTGAACTAAACTGTCTAAAAACGGGGTTATATTTTTAGTATTTCCAAACTCTTTTAAAAAACTAGCACTTAAACTTTCAACTAAAATGAACACTACATTTTTTTTACTAGAAGTAACAGCTGTATTATTTTTAATTAATCTATGAATTGAAAATGTATTAGATTTATAGGCAGAGTTTTCATCTTTTAGTTTGTTTCTAACTATTTGAAATGCCTCATCATCTTTAATGGAGGTATAAAATTCATTATACACTATTTGATTGTTTCTAAATGCTGCAAAAAAAGAATAAATTCCTGATTTTGAAATTTCGTCATTATATCTGTTAGAAGACCACTCAGCTTGATTATTTGTAATAAAAAACGAAAAAAATAATGCTATTATTAGTGTTGTACTTAAAACAATAACTCTTGATTTTACATTAGCTTTTGTTGCAAAGGTTGCTTTAAAGATGTTTAGTTTATAAAAACTATAAATTATTAAACTAGTTATAAAAAGAACACCCGCAACAAGCAGAGGCAACGGATAAGACTGCTGAATATTTGAAACAACTTCGTGCGTATAAATAAGATAATCTACTGCAATAAAATTAAAACGTGTTTTAAATTCATTCCAAAATGTAATTTCGGCAAAAAATGTAAAAACTAATATAAAAATAGTAAGTGAGGTAAAAAACCAAACTAAAATTTTATCGAGCCAAGTGCCAATCCTCTTGTTAGGAAACACAAAATAATACAAAACAGAGGGAATGATTATAAAACTAACGGTTCCAATATCATAAATAAGTCCCGTTATAAGTGTTCCTACAATTGTAACTAAATTAAAAGAAACTTCATCATGTTGCCAAATAATTAAGTCTATCCTTAGCAGAAATGAAAATATAAGAAACCATGAAATAAATGCAAAAAGTAACTTATATCGTGCTGAAATTTTAATTTTATTTGTCATAATTGATTAAATTCGTTTTAAATCTTTCATAACTTTAAAAGCAACGTCTATTTCTTTTTCACTTACTAGTATTGTAAATTCATTTGTTGTAGAAATCACTTCATATATTATAATGCCTTCCCAGGCTAATTTTTGAAAGATGTAATAATAAACCCCTGGTACAGAAACGTTTTCTTGCGGAAGCTTAATTGTTATTGAAGAAAGATTTTCTAATTTTTGAAGCTGCTTTTCGTTTTTAAACAAGTCTTCTATAACGGCATTCATGGAATCACTAAGTACAATATTTATTTCATTTACGCCTCGAGATGAGGTATAAAAAACATCTTTTTGAAGATTAATTTTAGACATTAATTGAGCTTGTGTGTCTAAAATTGTCTCTGAAATGGCAAAGGTATAATCGTTTAATGACGATCTAACTGTAATTTCGCCAATGTTTTTTATAACTTTAGAAATTTTGTGATTAATTTTAAAATCTAACTCTTCTGACAAACGCTTTAAAGACATCACTACTGCTCCTTGTTTTACGTCTTTACCCAGTTCTTTTTCAACTTCGGGCATCATGTTGCGTGCTAATGAGGTAAGGTTAATAATTCCTTCTGTCAAAGAGTTTAATAAAAAAGGTTTGGTTTTTAAATACTGTTCTACAAATGAAGAAACCGTTTTCATGAAGTATTTTTTTTTACAAAAATACAAAACAAAAACAAAATGTTAAAATTATAACAAAATTTTTAAAAATAATAAAACGCTTCTTCTATGTGTTCTATATCAATGGCTTCTTTTGTATAATGAATGGCAATGATATCAAATCTTACAGAAACATCTAATTTTTTTGTAATGACATATTGATTAACGGCTTTTATAAGGAGCTGAATTTTTTTTGGCTTGATAAAATCTTGTGGCAGTCCAAAGGCTAAACTAGATCGTGTTTTAACTTCTACAACGGCTAATGTATCATTTTTTTGAGCAATTATATCTATCTCTGCTTTTTGAAAACGCCAGTTTTTATCGAGAATAGAATATCCATTTCGTTCTAAATACTCAATTGCTAGATTTTCTCCTAATCTTCCTAAATCGTTATGTTCTGCCATTTTTTTGTATGAATGAGTTGATAGGTTTTATGTGCTTTTGTTTTTTATTACAAATAAAAAGGGTTAAAAAAAACAGGTAATAATAGCATGTATTTATTCTTTACTAAGGTTAGTTGATAAAAACTAGTTTAACTTGGTCTTCAGTTACTTCAAAATCAACTTTTTTACCCAAAATAAGTGTTCTATTATCTGCTATATGCCCAGCAGGAAAATCAAAACATACAGGAAAATTATAATTTTGTGCTATGGCTGTAATAATTTGTATTGCATTTTGACCAAACGGAATTTCGTTATCGTGCATATCTGTCATGCCTCCTACAATTAATCCATTTAAGTTTTCAAAATATTCATTTCGTTTTAAGTTTTGCATCATTCTATCTACATGATATAAATATTCATCTAAATCTTCAATAAATAAAATTTTGCCCGTGGTATTTAAAGAAGATTTTGAGCCTAGCAAACTGTATAAAATAGATAAATTTCCGCCTACTAGTTCGCCAGATGTTTTGCCTTTGATGTTATGAGGTTTTGAAGGAATGGTATAAATTATGTTTTCACCAAATAATGCCTTTCTCAGGGTTTCTTTTACCTCATAAGATGCTTTTGGAACTGTAAAAGGCATAATTGCATGTATAGATGCAACTCGCTCAGTGTTTGCTTGTGAATGTAAAACAGTAACATCACTAAAACCCACTATCCACTTGGGATTATTTTTAAACTTTGTAAAGTTGAGCAAGTCAATCATGCGCACGGTTCCATATCCTCCCCTTGCACACCAAATGGCTTTTACATCGTCATTATCCATCATGTTTTGAAAATCTAAAGCTCGTTCAGCATCAGAACCACCCAGTTGAAAATTGTTTAATCCAATTGTTTTTCCTAAAATCACTTTTAAACCCCAACTCTCCAGTAATTCAATAGCTGGCTGTGCGTCTTCAGGAAAAAATTTTCGTGCCGTGCACACAATTGCTACTGTGTCGTTTTTTTTTAAATAGGGCGGAATTTTCATTTTCTTTAGATTTAAAAACCAAATTACTAATAATATTTTTACAGAATCAAGTTTGTTTCAATAAGAATTATCAAATTACAATAAACGACTTAAGACAGCATGATTGACTTTCTTTTTACTATGCTCTACATTCTTCCATTTCTATTGTTACTTGTTCTACATCTCCACCAATAGGCGGGTTTATCTTAGAAACAGCAATTTTAATTGAAGAAACTGTGGAGATTTCTTGAAAGGTTCGCACAATAATTCGATGTGCCACGTGTTCTAATAGTTTTGCTCTAATAGCCATTTCTTCAACCACAATTTTGTTTAAATGTACATAATCTACAGTGTCATTTAGATTATCTGTTAGAGCAGATTTTTTCAAATCTGATTTTACCTCTAAATCTATGGTATAATCGCTCCCTATTTTAGCTTCTTCCATTAAACACCCATGAAAAGAAAACGTTCGTATGTTTTTGAGTTTTATAGTCCCCATGTATTATTTTTTGTTAGCGTTATTTTTATAATTAGATTTTCAATAATGGTTTGTACTTATTCTAATATTCCTATTTTTCATTACAAAACAAGTTTTTTGAGCCCCCCTTAAAGATTTTATGCAAATGTATCATTTTTTATTTTTTTATTGTGTTCAGTTGCTTTAAAGGGTTTTTCTATCTTCAAAAATAATTATCTTTGCTCAAATTTAATAGCTATGTCATTAGAACAAAAGTCGCTCAATTTTATTGAACAAATAATAAACGAAGATTTAAAAAATGGTTTGCCAAAAGATAAATTGCGTTTTCGTTTTCCGCCCGAGCCTAATGGATATTTGCACATTGGTCATGCGAGTTCTATTTGTTTAAATTTTGGTTTGGGTATAGATTTTAAGGCCCCTGTAAACCTTCGTTTTGATGACACTAACCCTGCAAAGGAAGAGCAAGAATTTGTAGATGCCATTAAGCGAGATGTAAAATGGCTTGGTTTTGAATGGGATAAAGAATGTTATGCTTCTGATTATTTTGATCAATTATATGATTGGGCAATTCTATTAATTAAAAATGGTAAGGCTTATGTGGATAGTCAAACGTCAGAAGAAATGGCCATTCAAAAGGGTACTCCCACACAGTTTGGCACAGAATCACCTTATAGAAATAGAACTGTTGAAGAAAATTTGTTTTTGTTTGAAGGCATGAAAAACGGCATTTATCCAGAGGGGGCTCATGTATTGCGTGCCAAAATTAGCATGAACGCCACAAATATGCTAATGCGAGATCCTATTATATATAGAATTTTACACAAAACACACCATAGAACAGGTTCTAAATGGTGTATCTACCCCATGTATGACTGGGCTCATGGTGAGAGTGATTACATAGAACAGGTATCTCATTCTATTTGTACTTTAGAATTTTTGCCTCATAGAGAGTTGTATGACTGGTTTTTAAATCAAATTTGTGAAAATCATAAGCTAAGACCGAAACAGCGCGAGTTTGCACGAAGAAATTTATCGCACACGGTGGTGAGTAAAAGAAAACTAGCCCAACTAGTTAGTGAGGGTTTTGTGAATGGCTGGGACGATCCACGAATGTCCACCATTTCTGGCATGAGAAGACGTGGATATACTCCGGCAGCCATTAGAAATTTTGCTGCTGCAATTGGTATAGCCAAACGTGAAAACTTAATAGATGTTTCGTTACTTGAATTTTATGTGAGAGAAGATTTAAACAAGATAGCTCCAAGAGTTATGGCGGTTTTAAATCCTGTGAAGTTGGTTATTACTAATTACCCAGACGGAGGTGAAGAATGGTTAGATGCAGAAAACAACCCAGAGGTAGAAGATCTAACATATAGAAAAGTTCCGTTTTCAAAAGAGCTTTATATTGAAAGAGAAGACTTTCAAGAAGAGGCCCATAAGAAATTTTTTAGATTGACCGTTGGAACAGAAGTGCGTTTAAAAAACGCCTATATTATTAAAGGAGAGTCTGTTATAAAAGATGCCAATGGAAACATCGTTGAAATTCAGGCCACTTATGATGTAGATTCAAAATCAGGAAGTGGCACAGAGGCAAGCATGAGAAAGGTAAAAGGAACCATTCACTGGGTTTCTATACCACATGCAGTAGAGGCTGAAGTTCGTATTTATGATAGATTATTTACTCATGAAAATCCAGATGGCGATAAAGATGTAGATTTTAAAGAATTTATAAATAAAAACTCATTAGAAATTCAAACAGGATATGTAGAACCATCATTAGTAAATTCAAAAGCACAAGAACACTATCAATTTCAACGATTGGGCTACTTTTGCGTAGATAGAGAATCTAATGCTGAAAAATTAGTTTTTAACAAAACTGTTGGATTAAGAGATACTTGGGCAAAAATTAGCACACAATAAAGATGTTTACAAAACATTCAACCATGTTTACAAAATTGTGTAATTTCCACCACAAATTTGCATTTGCTAGTTGAATCTACCCTTTAAGACCGTTGCAAAACCTCATAACACTTTACGATTTCTTTTTACGGTTCATTT
>DAINSR010000105.1:0-7459 GCA_036741255.1 Flavobacterium sp. | reverse complement strand
GGGATTATCCCTTAGATTTATCTCGTGAAATTTCTACTGCGTAATTTGGGTTAAACTATTGGACTATTTTACAAATGTTATTGGTATAACACACAGAGAAAAAAATAGCAACTCAAAAAAAGAGTTAATTCATTTGAGATGCTATTTTTAATTGACACAATTTAATTTTTTTATCTCTGATGAAAAATTAAAGTACTTTATCTTATATTTGCATCGTCTCAAAGGGGTGCTTACATTTTGAATAATTTTCAAAAAACAGGCTGAGATCATACCCATAGAACCTAGAACAGGTAATGCTGTTTAGGGAATAGATAAAAGTAAAAGTGCACGTTTACTGAAATCTAATTTTATTAACTTTAATTTTAACCAAAGAATAATCGCCCCTTTTATTCGTATAATTTATTTACGGATGAAAATTTTATTCAAAAAAAACAGCTTAGAAAAAAGCTGTAAAATCCAAATTTATCTTGGACTGTTCTCTATTTTTTATGTATTGAGTGCTTTTTCACAAGAATCTCAAAAAGATACAATTAAAACTAATGAGTTAAAAGAAGTGGTGCTATCTGCCGTGAGGGCAAAAGAAAAAGACCCCATTACATTTACCAATGTTTCTAAAGAAGAAATTGCAAAGAGAAATCTTGGGCAAGATATTCCAATCTTATTAAATTTTCAACCCTCTGTAGTAACCACAACAGATGCCGGAAATGGCGTGGGTTATACTTACATGAGGGTGAGAGGTTCAGACGGTTCTAGAATAAATGTAACTCTTAATGGTGTTCCATTTAACGACAGCGAAAGTCATGGAACATTTTTTGTTAATTTACCTGATTTTGCAAGCTCTTTACAAAGTGTTCAGTTGCAACGAGGAGTGGGAACTTCTACTAATGGTACAGGAGCTTTTGGGGCAAGTTTGAATATGCAAACTAAATTGTATCAAGAAAAAGCATACGCCGAAATTTCAAACACTGCAGGAAGCTTTGACACACGAAAACACACACTAGCTTTTGGCACCGGATTGCACAATAATTTTGAATTAAATGGCCGCATTTCAAACATTACTTCTGATGGATTTATAGACAGAGCTTCTTCTAAGATGCTTGGGTATTTTTTTAATACTAATTATGTAAAAGGAAACACATTAATCAAATTTATAGCCTTTGGCGGAAAAGAAAAAACTTATCAAGCATGGACAGGTAGAGATAATGATGTATTATCAATTTTAAGTGCAACTAATCCTGACTATTCATTTGGAAATTCCTTTAATATTTCTGGAATTAAAACTAATGAAAAAGGGAATATTGAAGGCTTTCATAAAAATGAAACAGATAATTATTGGCAAAATCACTTTCAACTACACTGGTCTGAAAAGTGGTCTGAAAAATGGGTTTCAAATGCCGTCTTGCATTATACAAAAGGAAAAGGATATTTTGAGCAATATGTAGATGATTACTATTATTCTAATGTTCTTTTTAGTAAAGATGCTCAATTAAGTTTTTTGGGTCTTCAAGATATAACCGTTGATGGAAACACTGTGTCTAGTATGGACTATGTAAGAAAACGTTGGCTGAATAATGATTTTTTTGGGGCAACATTTTCTTTAAATTATAAAGACAAAAAAACCGACTTCCTTCTTGGAGGAGCAGCAAACCGATATTTAGGATTACATTATGGCGAAGTAACATGGAATCAATATAATATTAAGAATACTGGTCGCTACTACAATAATATTGGGAACAAAGATGATGTAAATTTCTATGCTAAAATTTCTCAAGAAATAGACACGAAATTAAATGTATTTGTAGATTTACAATATAGAGCCATTTTTTATAAAGCAACGAGTTTTAAGTTTGATGATGTAAACGATATATTTCGATTTTTTAATCCAAAGTTGGGTTTAAATTATGAACTAAATTCGCAAAATATGCTATATGGATATTTTGGAATTGCAAACAGAGAACCCAGAAGAGATGATTATGAATTTAACAAACCAAAATCTGAACGATTAAAAGACTTTGAATTAGGGTGGAAATATAATGCGAAAAAAGTAAGAATAAACACAAATGCTTTTTACATGGATTATACCAATCAGCTCATTGCAACAGGTGCCTTAAATGATGTGGGAGCACCCATTTTTACAAATAGTGGTAAAAGCTATCGGTTTGGTATTGAAATAGATGCCCAGTTTGAAGTGGTATCTAAAAAATTATATTTTCAGCCAAATATTACATTGAGTGAAAATAAAAATAAAGATTTTATTTTTAAAAGAGATGGGGTTATTCAAAATTTAGGGAGTACAAATATTGCCTATTCACCCAGTATTATTTCGGCGGGTAATCTTAGCTATTTGCCCACAAAAGGACTTCAACTATCTATATTGTCTAAATATGTAGGAAAACAATTTATGGGCAACATAGACGCACAAAAATCAGTTTTAGATGCTTATTTCATTAATGATTTTAATGCAAACTATGAGTGGAGTATTGATAAAGGAATAAAATCTGTTGTTTTTACAGTTTTGGTAAACAATATTTTTAACAAACACTACCAGTCTAATGGGTACTTCTACACTTATGATGATGACTTTTCAAATCCAGGAACAACCACAACTATAGAAGGAGCAGGATTTTATCCGCAAGCGGGTATTAATTTTTTAGGGGGCATAACACTCAAATTTTAGAAACTTTAAATCCTTAAATAAAAAGGGCTTCCTAAAAGTCATTGCTTTGTTAGGCTGAACTTGTTTCAATTTATAGATGATTTGTAATCAATTGTTTAAGATTCTAAAACAAGTTCAGTATAACAAAAGTTTATCCTTTTATACGACTCTTTTTTTTAATTAAAAATTCTTAAAATAGATCCATTTACTTCAGTTCTATAAGCCTTCATGGGATATTTTTTGTCATTTGCAAGTCCCGTAAACAAATTATAGGAAGCATCATCACATGAGCAAATGGCATTTACACCACTTAAAGTCATTGTAGAACAATCTGACAACAATTGATTTGGACAAGCAGCATCATAAGCCACAAAGCCACTACCGTTGTTAAAAACAAAAATTCCTCTAATACCAACTCCCTCTACGTTTATATAAACTCCATTAGAAGGGAATTGTAAATTACTGTATATGGGTAGATTTAAGTTAATGCTATAATTTACAGGATAATTTGGTAAAAAGGGATTATTATTAGAAATTGTATCTCTTTCACAACTAATTATAAAAACAAATAAGGATATTATTAAAAGATATTTTTTCATCACAAAGCTGATAAGAGAATTAATTTCTAAAATTATAAGTAAATATAGAGTATAAATATTAATAAGAACGCATTTACTCTTCTTGCATGTCATTCATAACAAAAGACTCCATAAACTTAGTGGTATAATTTCCTGCTACATATTCAGGGTCATCCATTAACTGTCTGTGAAAAGGTATGGTGGTTTTTACACCTTCAATAACAAACTCATCTAAAGCTCTTTTCATTTTACTTATAGCTTCTTCTCTTGTTTGAGCTGTGGTAATAAGTTTTGCAATCATAGAATCATAGTTAGGCGGAATTACATAACCTGCATAAACATGAGTATCTAAACGAACTCCGTGTCCGCCAGGAGTGTGTAGTGTTGTAATTTTCCCTGGTGATGGTCTAAAATCATTATAAGGGTCTTCGGCATTTATTCTACATTCAATAGAATGCAACATAGGAAAATAATTTTTACCAGAAATAGGAATTCCTGCGGCCACCATTATTTGTTCTCTAATTAAATCAAAATCTATTACTTGTTCCGTTATGGGATGTTCTACCTGTATTCTGGTATTCATTTCCATAAAATAAAAATTTCTATGCTTATCTACTAAAAACTCTACCGTTCCAGCACCTTCATATTTGATATACTCTGCAGCTTTAACGGCAGCTGCACCCATAGCGTTTCTTAACTCATCTGTCATGAATGGAGAAGGAGTTTCCTCTGTTAATTTTTGATGACGACGCTGAACAGAACAATCTCTTTCAGACAAATGACAAGCTTTTCCAAAAGAATCCCCTATGACTTGAATTTCAATGTGTCTGGGTTCTTCAATAAGTTTTTCCATGTACATATCATCATTACCAAAAGCTGCTTTACTTTCTTGTCTTGCAGATTCCCAAGCATTTTTAAGGTCTTCCTTTTTCCAAACAGCACGCATTCCTTTTCCTCCCCCACCAGCAGATGCTTTTAGCATAACAGGATAACCAATGGTCTTAGCAATTTTCTCGCATTCTTCATAAGTTGCAATAATTCCTTGACTCCCTGGTACACAAGGCACACCAGCTTCAATCATAGTAGATTTTGCATTTGACTTATCACCCATTCTATCAATCATCTCTGGCGTAGCACCTATAAATTTGATGCCATGCTCTTGACAAATTTTTGAAAATTTGGCGTTTTCAGACAAAAATCCGTAACCAGGATGTATAGCATCTGCGTTTGTAATTTCTGCAGCCGCTATTATATTTGACATTTTTAAATAGGAAAGATTACTTGGTGGTGGACCAATACAAACAGCCTCATCTGCAAAACGAACGTGTAAACTTTCAGAATCTGCAGTAGAATAAACAGCTACCGTTTTAATTCCCATTTCTCTACAAGTTCTAATTACACGTAGGGCTATCTCGCCTCTGTTTGCTATTAATATTTTTTTAAACATATTTTTTTAATAAAATCGTTAGACACCCTTAGTTTTGGCAATTTTGATTCAAGAAAATAAATGCTTTTACCGTTATGATGGGTCAATTAAAAACAAAGGTTGGTCATACTCAACAGGCGATGAGTCATCAACTAATATTTTAACAATTTTACCAGACACCTCTGATTCTATTTCATTAAATAATTTCATTGCTTCTATAACACAAACTACATCTCCTTTTGATACCACACTTCCTACCTCAACAAATACGGGTTTATCTGGGGCGGATTTTCTGTACAAAGTACCTATCATTGGTGATTTGATTGTTATATATTTACTATCATCATTTGACCTAGCAGGGGTGTCTGCAGGAATTACAGGAGTTGCAGGTTGAACAGCAATGGCTTGAGGAATAATTTGTTGTGGTACAGGTACTTGCTGCACAAAACTAGTAGTAGCATCTACTGCATCTGGAGTGGTTTTAATTGTAATTTTAAAATCATCCATTTCTAATTTTACTTCAGTTGCACCAGATTTTGACACAAATTTAATTAAATTTTGAATTTCTTTAATATCCATGGTATTCGTTTTGAAATAGTTAAAAATGTTATTATTTTTTATTGTAAGCCCATTTTAAATAAATAGACCCCCAAGTAAATCCGCCACCAAAAGCAGCAAATATAAGATTATCACCTTTTTTAAATTTATTTTCAAAATCACTTAAAAGTAAAGGAAGTGTAGCCGAAGTGGTATTGCCGTATTTTTGGATATTTACTAAAACTTTAGATTCGTCAACCCCCATTCTATTTGCTGTTGCATCAATAATTCTTTTATTTGCTTGATGTGCAATTAACCAATCTACATCTTGATGTGATAAATTGTTTCGCTGCATAATTTTTTCACTCACATCAGACATTCCAGAAACAGCATATTTAAAAACTGTTTTTCCGTCTTGAAAAACATAATGTTTTTTGTTAAGTATGGTTTCCTCTGAGGCAGGCATTACAGATCCACCAGCATCCATCTTTAAATATTCTCTTCCTATTCCATCACTTTTTAAATATTCATCTTGAATACCTAAACCTTCATGATTAGGCTCAAATAAAACAGCTCCCGCACCGTCACCAAAAATTATGCAAGTTGATCTATCTGAATAGTCAATAATAGACGACATTTTATCTGCTCCAATTAATAAGATTTTCTTATACTTTCCAGATTCTATATAAGCTGCTGCTGCAGACATACCGTATAAAAAACTTGAACAGGCTGCAGATAAATCATAAGCAAAAGCATTTGTAGCACCAATTTGAGAAGCCACATAAACCCCTGTAGTTGCCACAAGCATGTCAGGAGTTGCGGTTGAAAGAATTACTAAATCTATTTCTTTAGGGTCTAAGTTAGATTTTTCTATGAGGTTTTGAGCCGCTTTTATAGCAAGATAAGAAGTGCCTTTACCCTCTTCTTTCAAAATTCTTCGCTCTTTGATTCCTGTTCTTGAAGTTATCCATTCATCATTAGTATCAACGAGTGTTTCTAAAATTTGATTGGATAATATAAAGTCGGGCACATAAGAACCAACTGCTGTTATTGCGGCTGTTGTTTTATTCATGTATAATAAGTTTTGTTTTAAGAGCTTTTATAATTAAATTAATCATAGTAATTACACCTGTTGAAATAATTATTGTAATTGTTTTTAAATAATCAAGCTCAAACTGTTTTAAGACTACTTTTTATAGTTTTAGATTTATTTAATTTTGATGATTTTATAAAAATTCTAAAAAATGCTTGTTATATATAACATCAATACCGTTGTTAAAATTACAAAAATATATCAAATTAAAAGCAAAATTTAATTAGTATAGATTTAACTTAACAAAAAAACCCTCACAATGTGAGAGTTTCCCTCTAAATTTTAAATATTATTTATGCTACTGCTTCAGATTTATCAATAACAACCTGACCTCTGTAATACATTTTCCCTTCATGCCAGTAAGCTCTATGATATAAATGTGCTTCGCCTGTTATAGGGCAAGTTGCTATCTGTGCAGGAGTTGCCTTATAATGTGTTCTTCTTTTATCTCTTCTTGTTTTGGAGACTTTTCGCTTAGGATGTGCCATTTTTATATTATTTATCCGTTAATAGTTTTTTTAAATTGTCCCAGCGGGGATCGCTATTATTAATTTCTTTATTTTCATTTTTTTTAGGAGCAAGATTTTCTAAAATTTCTAAAGTTTTAGACTGCAATGTACCATTTTTTACCCCTGGATGTATTCTTTTTGCAGGTACTGATAAAATTATTGATTCATATATATACTGAGCCACACTAAATTCATATTCGCCGTGTGGTAATATCAATAACTCTTCATTTTCATTATTAAATGAATCTCCAAATTTAACTATCAATTTAATTTTAGATTTTATTGATAAGTCAAAATCTTCGCCAGTTAAATCACAAGGAACATTAACAATACCTTTATGCTTTATAATCAGCTCTAGTAGTGTTGTTTTTTTTTCTAACTGAACAACAACATCAATGTTTGAACTGTTAAATTCTTTAAATTCAAAATGCTCAAAGAACGAATTATCTATTTGATAATCAAACTGATGCTTTCCTAACTTTAATCCAACAAACTGAATTAAATATTGTTTTAATTTATTCATTACAACAGTTTTCCCTTTAAAAGGTGTGCAAAGATATGAAATATTTATAAAACAAAACGAGTATAAACTTTTTTTTTAATTTTTATACCGATTATGTATTCAATATAGTCCAAGAAAAATGGACTATTTTCATACTA
>DAINSR010000104.1:0-7574 GCA_036741255.1 Flavobacterium sp. | reverse complement strand
AATTATGATTTAAAAATAGTCCAAATAATTTGATTATTTTTTTGTTTATATTAGTCTATAATATAAATATAATTATTATATTTGCTTATGGCTTTAGCAAAACAAATTATCGTAAAAGAAACAGAACAGGAACTCAAGGCATTGCTTAGAAAACAACCTGTACATTTAAAAACTCGTATAAAGATGTTGTTAGTTTTAAAAAAAAGTGAAGTTTTTTTGAGCAAAGAATCTTTGGCACGTATTTTAAAAATCAATCATAATACGGCACAAAAATGGAGAACAAAGTATCTTAAAGGCGGTCTTGATGAACTTCTATCAGATGGTAGAATTGGATTCAAGCCTTCTATTATTAGTTCGGAATTACATCAAGCAATTGAAGATCGATTGCATTCTCCAAAAGATGCGTTTACTTCATACATTGATTTAATAAATTGGATTACAGAAAATTATATGCCACAAGGTGTTAATTATCAAACCATAAACAGTTATGTAAAACGAAAATTTGGAGCAAAAATTAAAGTTGCACGAAAAAGCCATATTAATAAAAATGATGATTTGGTTGATAGTTTTAAAAAAACTTCAGTTTAATTTTAGCAAACAGTTTAAGTAATGCTCCAGAAACATATACTACTTTCAATCTATATGTTCAAGATGAAAGCAGGTTTGGACTATTTACTAGAAACGGAAAATCTTTGACAGCAAAAGGTGTTAAACCTATTTGTACTTATCAAAACGTGTTTAAATCAACATATATTTTTGGTGCTTTTTCGCCCTATAACGGCGATAGTTTACTGATGGAATTGCCTTATTGCAATGGTCAAAATTTTCAAATTTTCCTAAATGAACTCTCAAACAAAAACCCTGATGAGTTTAAAGTTGTGGTACTTGATAATGGTGCCTTTCATAAATGGAAAGGTTTAGAAATTCCAGAAAATATATCACTCATTTTTCTTCCTCCATATTCGCCAGAACTAAACCCAGCGGAATTAGTATGGCTCAATATGAAAAGAAAGACAACAAACATCATTTATAAAACCATGGAAGATTTGAAACAAGCAATTAATGATATAAATGAAAATATCATTAACCCAAAATTTATATTAAGCCTATGTAAATTTAGCTGTTTTTTTACTTAATTTAGACTAATAAATATTCATAATTGGTATTATTATCATAAGATAACAATAAAAGAGCTCCACTACCGCCCCTTTCTAATCAAAACCAGCTTTAAATCAACAGAATTGTTAATTAAATTGTTTAAAAACAAATAGAAATAAAAATACTAATCAAGCAGTTTTTTGTATCTTTAAAATCTAAAATTTCAAAAAAAATCTTTATGAATTTAAGTCACGAAGAAGAAAATAATCAAAGGCTTTCTTTATCAAAATTTGAGTCCATGCTTAAAACAAATAAGGTACTATTTTTTGATTCTGAAGAATTTGAAGATATCATTTTTTATTACATGGATTCTGGAAAAATGAACTTAGCAAAAAAAGCCTTAAAACTTGCCCTAGAACAACATCCAAAATCTATCGACTTAAAATTAGTACACGTAGAAATGCTCATTTTTGAAAACAAAATTGAGCCCGCAGAGAAATTGTTAGACGAACTCTTTGAAATTGATCCATCAAACGAAGAAGTTTACATACAAAGAGCCATACTATATTCAAAAATAAACGAACATCATAAAGCCATTGAGATGCTAAAACAAGCACTTCAATTTACAGACGATATGGCTGAAATCTATTCAATGATAGGAATGGAATACCTTTTTATGGACCAATTAGAAGACGCAAAAAAATTCTTTATTTTATGTCTCAATGAAGACTATGAAGACCAAACAACACTCTATAATGTGATTTATTGTTTTGATTTTCTTGAACAAAGTGAAGAAGCCATTACTTATTTGAATGCTTACATCAATAAAAATCCATATAGTGATGTAGCATGGCATCATTTGGGTCGTCAATACTATTATTTAAAAGACTTCAAAAAAGCATTATGGGCTTATGATTATGCCACACTAATTAATGAAACTTTCTATGGTGGCTACATTGAAAAAGCAAAAACATTAGAAAAGCTAAAACGATATCCAGAGGCTATAAATTGCTATAACATTGCATTAGAGTTAGATGATGTAACTTCTTTTTTATTATTGCGTTTAGCAAAATGCCATGAAAAAATTGGTAATACAGAAACAGCACTCAAATATTACACAAAAACAGTACACGAAGATCCATTGTTAGACAAAGGGTGGATTGCCATTACCGATTTTTACATCAGACAACACAACTTTAAAAAAGCATTGTATTATGTTAATAAAGCTATTGGCATTCAACCCGATAACAAATTATATTGGAAGCGTTTTGCTTGCATTAATAGAACCCTTGGCTATTTTGAGGAAGCAAAATATGGTTATCAAAAAGCACACGATTTGGGCGACACCAGTTTAGAAATTTTTACCAATTGGGCTGATATGTTTCAGCAGCTTGGCGATATAGAAAAATCAATTGAAATTCTTTTAAGCAGTTTAAAAAAGCATGCAAATCGTCCTGAAATTAACTACAGATTAGCTGGTCTATATTTTACAATTCAAGAAACGAAAAAAGGTACTTTCCATTTAATCAATGCCTTGCAACACAGTTTTAAAAACATCAGCATTTTAGAAAAAAACTTTCCAAATGTTTGGCAAAAAAAAAGCATACAAAATTTAATTACTAAATTTAAAAATTCAAATCGTTTATAAAGTTAACAAAATCATGAGAAAATTTTTTCCAGATTATATAGTTCTATTTCTAAAAGGTATAGCCATGGGGGCTGCAGATGTTGTACCAGGTGTTTCTGGTGGAACAATTGCATTTATATCTGGTATTTATCAAGAACTTATAGATAGTATTAACAACATCAATGCTTCTTTATTAAAAACATTTCGCAAGCACGGTCTAAAAGAAGTTTGGACAAAAGCAAATGGCTCTTTTTTAGCGGCTCTTTTAAGTGGGATTGGTATCAGTATTCTCACTTTTTCAAAAGTTATAACCTATTTACTAGAAACTCACCCCATATTAATATGGTCGTTCTTTTTTGGTTTAATCATTGCAAGTATTTTTCTCGTTTGGAAACAAGTAGACCAATGGAAACCCATAACTATGATAGCTCTTTTAATTGGAATCGTAATAGCTTATTACATTACTATAGCACGACCCGTTTCATCTCCGGATAGTTATTTTTATTTATTTATATCAGGTTTTATTGCCATTATTGCCATGATATTACCCGGAATTTCGGGAGCTTTTATATTATTACTCATGGGTTCATACGAGACTGTTATCGGCACTATTAACCAATTTAGTAAAGCAATAACCCAATTCAATTTAAATGAAATTTGGGCTGCATTTTTAAAATTAGGCATTTTTGCCATCGGTGCAATAATTGGTCTGAAATCATTCTCAAAAATTTTACATTGGATGTTTGAGCATCACAAAAACTCAACATTGGCATTGCTTATTGGTTTTATGGCAGGATCTCTAAATAAAGTTTGGCCCTGGAAAAAAATCTTGGAAACCAGAATAGATAGCCACGGAAAAACTGTCCCGTTTATGGAAGAAAGTATTTTACCTCAATATTTTGATGGCGATGCTCAGGTTTCAAGTGCTTTACTATTAGCTGTTTTTGGTTTTTTATTAATCTTTGGAATGGAAAAAATTGCCGAAAAATTAAAAAAAAACTAATTTTTGAATAAAATCGGAATAAAAAATATTTTATTATTTTAAATCTTCAAACAAGACTCAAAAAAAAAAACGGTTTTAAGATTTAAAAGTGAGCATATAATAGCCAGCAAAAATCAAATTTATTGTGATGAAAAAAAAGAGCAAAAAGCAAAAAAAATATGGCCTCTTAGGTAAAAGCCTAGTTCATTCATTTTCAAAAAAATACTTTACAGAAAAATTTACTACTTATCATTTTGATAATTGCGAATATTTTAATTTTGATTTGCCTACAATTGAAGCCTTTTCCCAACTTGTCAAAGAAACAAAAGGATTGAAAGGATTAAACGTAACGATTCCTTACAAAGAGGAGATCATACCTTTTTTAGATTCACTATCAAAAAATGCCCAAAAAATAGGGTCGGTGAACACAATTGTTATAAGCAAAAAAAAGAAGTTAAAAGGGTATAATACAGATTATTATGGTTTTAAAAAATCGTTAAAACCGCTATTAAAATCCCATCACACAAAAGCATTGATTTTAGGTACGGGTGGAGCTAGTAAAGGAGTAGCTTTTGCGTTAAAAAAGCTTGGCATAGAATATGATTTTGTGTCCAGAAATCCAAACGAATTTCAATTTGCATACAACGATATAAATGCGACCATTTTTGAAGAATATACTATTATTATTAATACAACTCCAGTAGGGACATTTCCACATGTTGATGAGTTTCCTAGCATTGATTATTCACTTTTTACAAAAAATCACATAGCTTATGACCTTGTCTATAATCCTGAAGAGACCATGTTTTTAAAAAAAGCAAAAGAACACGGAGCCATTACAAAAAACGGATATGACATGCTTACCCTTCAAGCAGAAAAATCATGGAAAATTTGGAATAAATAGCGTTAAATCAACTTAATTTAGTTTTAAAAACCAATCATTTTAAGTTTTCTTTTGAAAATTAAGACTGAAATAGTATCTTCGAAACTTATTATTAATGTATATATCTAATTATGTCAGAAGAAAAGAGTGATAGCCTGCAAAATGCAGATGGAAAAATTATATCGCAAGAAACAATTCACAATTTTGAAAATGCTTTAGACAAACATAAAAATGATGTTGTTGAAGCATTACAAAATATTGAACCTGAACCATCGGATACTGAAAAAAAATCTACGGTTGTAACAGATTCTATTTCTGATTCTAATTTGGTTATGGATAATATTAATTTATCAAATGCTGAAGAAAGTGAAGATGATGAATTAAGAGAGCAACACGAAATTGTAAAACTAGATTACTATTCCATGACAATGGAAGCTTTAATTCAAGAATTAGAACGTCTTGTGCATACAGAAAAAGTAACTGTCATCAAAGATTATGCAGAAGACATTAAAAAGTCTTTTATGATGCAATATCATGATTTACTAGAAGAAAAAAGAGAAGAATTTGCACAAAAAAATAATGGATTAGCAGATGGATTTGAATTTAATTTTCCTTTAAAAAATAAATTTGATACTATATTTGAAGTATTTAAAACTAAAAAAAATAAATACTATAATCAATTACAAAATAATCTCAAAAACAATTTTGAGGTTAGAAATAAAATAATTGAAGACTTAAAAACCTTAATAGATTCTTCTGATGCCAGCATTGGTGATATGTTTAAAAACATGAATGCCATAAAAGAACGCTGGAGTAATGCAGGTCCAATTCCTAAAGACAAATACAACATCATTTGGAATAACTACCATTTTCATGTGGAGCGTTTTTATGATTTAATTCATCTTGATAAAGAAGCTCGCGACTTAGATTTTAAAACAATTTAGAGCAAAAAGAACAATTAATAGCTAGGGCAAAAGATTTATTAGCAGAGCCTGATATAACTAAAGCTTTTAAAGAATTGCAATTACTACACCGTATTTGGAAAGAAGAAATAGGACCTGTCGACCGAGACAAGAGAGAAAAAATATGGGCTGAGTTCAGCGAAATAACCAAACAAATGCACGACAAAAAAGAGGCATTACAACTTCAATATCGTACCTTAGAATTACAACATTTAGAAGATAAAAATAAAATTATTGATGAAATAATTGCCTTAAACAGTCAAGAAATAGACACTCACAATGGTTGGCAAAAACAGCTAGAAAACATGGAGGCGTTGCGAGAAAAATTTTTTAAAGCTGGGAAAGTTCCCATAGAGTTAAATGAAGAAACATGGGCTAAATTTAAAGCAGCCGTTAGAAATTTTAATAAAAATAAAAATGCATTTTATAAAGATATAAAACACGACCAACAAGAAAACTTAAATAAAAAAATGGCTTTAGTTGAAAAAGCTAAAGCATTAAAAGAAAGTGAAGACTTTAAAACGGTTACTCCTATTATGAAACAAATTCAGGAGGATTGGAAAAAAATAGGTCATGTCCCTAAAAAATATTCAGATAGCTTGTGGAATGAATTTCGAACTATTTGCAATGCGTATTTTGACAGATTGCATAAAATTCAAAACCAAGAAAATGGCGATGAACTAGAAGCGTATGAAAAAAAGAAAATATTCCTAGAGGAAGTAAGAGAAGTATCTCTTGTTGGAGAACATAAAAAAGATTTAAATACCATAAAAGCCTTAATTGAAAAATGGAAATCACTAGGAAGGGTGCCACAAAACAAAAAGCACATTGAAGGAAAATTTAATAAAATACTAGATGATTTATTTGCAAAATTAAGTCTTTCAAAGAAAGATACAGAACTCATGCGTTTTGAAAACAGACTAGAACAATTGTCTGGAAATGAAGATGCTAGGGCGTTAGAAAAAGAAGCCTTCTTTTTAAGAAAAAAAATTGACGAAATACAAAGTGAAGTTTTTCAGTTAGAAAACAACATACAGTTTATAACTTCTAGTTCAAAAGCTGAAAACCCGTTAATTAAAGAGGTTAAAAAAAATATAGAAAGACACAAAGAAGATTTAAAATTGTGGAAAGAAAAACTATCTAGGCTTAGCAAAATATAAATAAACACCATAACTCTACTAAAATTATAGTTAATAAAAATTAAAGAATCCGCACAGCTTTAAGCAGTAAAATATGTTTTCTACTGATGTTGTAGTCTCTTTCGGTTTAATAATTTTCGTAGGGTTAAAAATGTAATCAGAAAATGTAACTAACGCAAGACCAAATGATTTATAATCTTTTTTCCTAAATTTTCATTAATCATTCGAATAATTTTTTCTTTACCATAACTCAATTCATCTCGCAAAACAGCAGAGGATAGTTTTACATATAAAGTTCCTTTTTTTAATACTACCTCTTCAGTGTAGCTCACAACACCACTTCCCATAAGGCTTTTCCATGCTTGTTCCGCATCTACTTTATCTATTCCTTTATGAAGTTTATGAACATCAATAAACTCTTTTAAAACATCTTGTAACGAGTGTTCTTCATTAAATCTTTTAGACATAATAACATATTAAAAATGGACTATTTTTTTGTAAATAAGGTAGGTCTTTTGTAATGATATTCTAAATCATTATTATTTTTTACTACTAATTTTTCTTCACTGAGTCTTATAATTTCTTCCTCCCATTTTGAAAATTTAGTTTTATAGTGCAATTTACAGCTATTGTTAATCCATTGTATAGTAAAAGTTTCTGTAATATTATTTGTCAAAAAAGTACCATTAAACTGTTGCAAACCTTTTTTTCTGAATCCAGATTTGCCATTCAGAATAAAATGATCAATAGTTTCATTACTTTTATATACTTTTTCTTCTCCATCTGGCAAAATCACTTTTTCAATTTCCCAGTAACCTGCAAGGTATGCAGGGCATTCGCTTTTAAACTTTCAAGATTACTTCTCTGTAAGTGTTGTCTGCAA
>DAINSR010000103.1:0-7614 GCA_036741255.1 Flavobacterium sp. | reverse complement strand
TTACTATATTTGGAATCACAAAATTAATAATAGCACCTCAAAAAAAGAATTAACCTATTAATTTTCAAAGGGGATAGATTCAAGTAATAAATGTAACTCTAATTTTTTATATTCTACAATTTAATATCTTCTACAGCTTCTTTATTTAAAACAAACTGGGATAATTTCTCCTGTAGCCAAGCAATATTTCTTTACTAATTCTGGAGCAATTTTAGAGGTGTAGTCTTCCTCTACAACTTTAAAACCTATATGACGCAACTTATCAAAATAGTCTCTTCCATATACCCGCACATGATCATACTGACCAAAAATTTTGGCTCGCTCTTTAGTATCTGTAATTGAATCATCAAAAAAAGTATTGGCTCTGCTTAAATCTTGCGGAATTTGAAAAATACCCATACCACCTGGCTTCAAAACTCTATACAGCTCTTGCATTGCCTTTGTATCGTCTGGAATGTGTTCTAAAACATGATTACACAAAATTATATCATACTCATTGTCTTTAAAAGGTAAGTTGCAAATATCTGCTTTTACGTCTGCTAAAGGTGAGTGCAAATCTGTGGTAGTATAATCTAAATTAGCTTGTTTTTTAAATCGTTTGTAAAATTCTTGCTCTGGAGCAAAATGCAAGACTTTCATTTTTTTTTGAGATGAGAAAAAATCTGTTTCATTTTGTAGATACAACCACAATAACCGATGTCTTTCCAGCGACAAAGTACTGGGAGATAGTACATTATTTCGTTGGCTACCATATCCATAAGGCAGGAACATTCTAAAACTCCTTCCGTCAATCGGATCAGTGTAGGTAGTTCCTTTTAACAAAAATGCAATAAAAGGACGCACCACTAAACTCAACCTAATCAAAACAGGGCGAGGAATGGTATTAAGTATAAATTTGAATAATTTTTTCATTTGCAGATAATTATTTGTTTTTCAGGACATAATCCTCTTTCCTCTGCCTAATAAAATCACCTTATCTTGACTATTGTTTACTTTACAAAACATTATTTTTTTATTGGCTTTCAGAGAATTATCATTTACCGCACAATTTTTATAATTTTTGATGAGTATCAATAAACCGCAAGTTTTAATCGAATCAGTAAAACATTTTAAATTACTTGTAATAAATTTGATGTTAATGGCAATTTATTACAAAACAATCTTTTTATTTCGTAGCACATCTTCTTCATTATTTTCAATACCTAATGCTTCATATATGTATGCAAAGGTGGAAAGCAGTTCGGGTTTTCCATTTACAACAGCCACATTATGTTCAAAATGAGCACTGGGTTTATTGTCTGCGGTAGTTATAGTCCAACCATCTTTGTGTTGCTTGATGTTTCGGGTCCCCATATTTATCATAGGTTCAATGGCGAGTACCATGCCATTAGTAATTTTTTTTCCCCTTCCACGCTTGCCATAATTAGGTACTTCTGGGTCTTCATGCATTTTTCTTCCAATTCCGTGTCCACACAATTCACGCACCACACCATATCCATGAGTCTCACAATATACCTGCACTGCATTACCTATATCTTCCGTTCTGTTCCCCACTTTTGCGGCTCTAACACCCTCATATAGTGCTTCTTTTGTTATTTGCAAGAGCTTTTTAACCTCTGGAGCTACTTCGCCCACTTCAAAAGTATAAGCATGATCACCATAAAAACCATTTTTTTTAACCCCACAATCAACCGAAATAATGTCCCCATCAACTAGAGGGACAGCATTCGGAATTCCATGTACTACCTGAGTGTTAGGACTCACACACAGGGTATTGGGAAAACCATAAAGCCCTAAAAAACCTGGTTCCGCACCATGATCTCTAATAAATTCTTCAGCCAGTTTGTCTAAATGTAAACTAGTTATCCCTGGTTTAATCTCTTTAGCAATTAGTCCAAGTGTGCGTGAAACTAATATGGCACTTTCACGCATAATTTCAATTTCTTCGGGGGTTTTAATAACAATCATTTTCTATTTATAAAAAACACGCAAACATACAATTTTATAATCAATTTGACCGTTATTTTTTCAAGCTGTAACGTATATTTATAATTATTTAAAGATGAAAATCATTGTGCAGACTAAAAAGTGATACTTGCTTTTTAGGTGCAGATTTGTTTATTTTTATCATTTTTACCTTTCTATTGCTTAATTTGACTTTTTTACACAAGAGAAATAACTTACTTTGATACAGATTTCAAGACATAAAAACAAAAGTCATTTATATACTGTTTGGCCTTGATAAAATGTTTTGATTAAATTTAACCATAAAAAAGCCTAATTTTTTTGATATAAAATTTGATAAAAATTATCCAAAAAAAAGATTGATTTTTTTTTGAAAAAAATAACAAAAAATATTTTGTCATATCAAAAAATTCATATCTTTGCTCCAAATTAAAAAATAACCATAAATACTAAAAAGATGAAAAAAGTTGTATTAAGTTTAGCGTTAGTTGCTATGATGTTCGTTTCATGTAAAGAAGCTGAAGCTCCTGCTACTGAAGAAGTTGCTGCAGATACTACTGCTGTTGTAGAAGAAGTTGCTGTTGACACTACTGCTGTTGCAGATTCTACTGCTACTGAAGCTCCTGCTACTGAAGAGGCTGCTGCTCCTGCTGCTAAGTAATTAGTTCGCTAACAAAAAAATAAAGCTCCAAATATTGGAGCTTTTTTTTGTCAAAAACTGAAAAAATGTTATGAATTTAATATAGAAAGTAAAAAACTACTTTTAAATGATTACTTTATGTCTTTAAGTTCTGTTTCAGCTTCAATTTCCGTTATCATCTTCCCTTTTTGAAACAGTCGTGCTGCTAAATTTCCTTTTAAAACTATAGAATCATTATTAACAGAAAGCCAGCTCCCCTCTCGTAAACCTATAACAGGCTGTGGATTATAAAAATGAAATTCTTTAATTCTTGTCTCACGAGTTTCGCCCATGTGTGTTGGATTTTCATTTGTATCTAAATAATGTGGATTAATATTAAATGGCACTAGCCCTAAAGTTCTAAAACTTGGCGGATAAACTATGGGCATATCATTTGTTGTGGACATCGTTAGACCACAAATGTTACTACCTGCACTTGTACCTAAATATGGAACCCCCTTTTCTATGGTTTTTTCTAAAATATTCCACAAGTTATTTCTATACAATTCATTAACCAAAACAAAAGTGTTTCCACCTCCCACAAATAGTGCTTCGGCTTTTTCGATTGCATTTGTTGCATTTTCATATTCGTGTATCCCTTGTACTTTAATTTGCAATGATTTAGAAAATATCGTTGCAACATTATGAGTATAAGCCTCATAAGACAATCCATTTGGTCTGGCATAGGGAATAAACAACAAATTGCTACAGTTTTTAAAATGTTCCCTTAATAAAGGAATTAAATATTCTAAATAAGTGCCCCCATATATAGTTGAAGTACTGGCAATAATCATTTTTTTCATGTATGTCTGTAAGTATTTGATATTTTTTATAGTTGTCCTGATTTCTTTAGAACAAATTATCGCATTCTACTAGTATCATTAGTATATACTTCATAATATAATATTTTGCAAGTTATATTAAATTATTATTAATAGAATTATGGTATGGGTATCACACTTCTCCAAAATAAAATGTCTTTTACAAAACAAGTTTTTGTTAATTACCCTAATTCTTCAGTCTTAGTATTTTTTTCCTTTTGTGCTTTATTATTTCAGATTTTTGCCTAATAGGGGCAATAAACCATTTGAATCTGCGTGAAAATCTTCCTTCATTTGGATATTTTCGATGTGATGTCATGTTATTAACCACTAAGGCAATCACAAGTAATATAATAACTCCTGTAAAAACAGGAAATATAACAAACATATAGCCCAATGATTTTATCTTTTCAGTACCAGTTACTGCTGCAATGAGTGCTGTGGCTCCTCCTGGTGGATGTAGTGTTTTAGTGTGTTGCATGGCAATAATTGAAAGTGAAACCGCTAATGCTCCTTTGAGCCACAGAATGTCGGGAATAAATTTTGCAATAGTTACCCCTATAAACGCACTGATAACATGACCACCAATTAAATTTCGGGGCTGGGCTAGCGGACTCCTAATCTCAGCATAAATCAAAACACTACTTGCCCCAAAAGAGCCAATTAAAAAAATATTTTCGCTTACTGAAAAAGAAAAACTCTGAACGAAACCAATAATTCCAATACCTAAAAAAGCTCCTAAAAAAGTCCAGAAATTTTCTCTCAAGTCAAAAAGTGTTTCTTTATAAACAATATACCTACTAACTCTATATGCTCGATGTATTTTTTCTTTAACCATTTTTAGACTGCGTTTACCTTATTTTAAATTGTGTTTAAATGCCATTAAAATTCAAAAATCAAAATTAATGGTTTCTTGTAAAATAACACGATTAATGTTCTAAATTGATTTAAAGCATTCGCCGCAAATTGGCAAATTATAAACACAAATTTGCTAATTTACGGCGAAAAAAACTGAAGTAGAACTTTTAAATTAACCCTAAATCAACTAAAAATTGTATCGTAAAGTAATGCCATAAGTTCTAGGATCACCCAATACCCCTGCATAGTGTCCAGCATTTCCAGCAGCAGGAAGTAATTGTTCAAAGTAGTTTACATTTGATAAATTTCTACTCCACACATATACGGTAACTCCATTTGGAATTCTAAAACCAAGTCGTGCATTTACAAGTGCATAACCATTAATATTCAAATAAGCAGACGGTGATGGGCTTGACGAAAATGAAGAACGATAAAAAACATCTGAACCAATAAAATATTCCCCTTCTTGTCCAATAAGTTTCCCTTTTGTAAAGGCTTCAACACCCGTTGAAAAAGACCAGTTGGAAATACCTGGAAGTTTACCTCCTGAAATGTCTTTAAATGCAACTTGTTGCCCATTTACTGTTTTTCCTGTTTCTTCGAGTGGTAAAGGAGCATTAGTAAACGAAACATATCTACCATCTGTATAAATTAGCGAACCATTAAATCTAAAATGTTTAGATGTATAGTTCGTTTCAACTTCTACACCCCGTGTTCTAACGTGTTCTGCATTTGCTAAATAACCCCTGTTTACTCCAAGCTGTGGCGATTGAACTAAGGCTTGATAATTATAAATATCAGTGTTAAATAGCGTAAGGTTTAGTGTAGCGTTTTTAATAGGTTCTGTTTTTATACCAAATTCTATATGGTTTGCTCTCTCGGGCTTTATAACGGCTAAATCTGTTAGTGTAGCCCCGTTTTGAGTGGGTAATCCTCCTAAATTTAACCCAACAGGTTTAAAACCAATTGAATACGTTGCATAAAGTCGAGCCCTTTCGTGTGCTTTATAATTTGCGGTTAGCTGACCAGACAAATTCCAGTCGTCAATATTTGCATTAAAAGCCTGATTGCTATAAACAGATTGTTGCAATGCAATTAAAGCAGGATCATTAGTTTGCAATCCTCCATAGGTTTGTCGTTTAAAATCCACTTCTTTTTGGTCATAATTCAAACGAATCCCTGGTAAAATGGTGAGTTTATCAAATACTTTCCAGTCTATTTGCCCAAAAATAGCCCCACTGAAATTTCTAAAACTTGGATTAGATTTAATACCATAACCGTCTAAAAGTCCTGGTGTTTCCCACAAAGGGCTTTGACTGGTTTTAACAAAACGCCATTGATCTCTACCTGATTCTTCTATATGAGCTCCGTCTGCGTCTAGTTTTTGATAAAAAGCAAATAGACCAACAACACCACTCAATTTTTCACTAAATTCTCCTGCATATCTAACTTCTTGCGACCATTGATGGTGTATTGATGGAGCTTGTGAAAGTCTTAAAGCTTGTAATCCTGTAAAATCTCTGTCGTTTGATGGACCCCATTTCCAAGTTCGCCATGCAGAGGTAGCGGTTAATTTTCCTTTCCCAAGTTCAAAATCAGCACTCAATGAAACACCTCCCATGTCTTGATTAGATCTCCAAGGCGTATCGTGGTCTATTACTCTATCAAAAGCATTTCTGCTAGGTAAATTATAATTTAGGTCGGCAATGATGTTTTCAAATTGTCTAAAATCAGCACGCAAAGTAGGAGCTGTCCCTGCATATACTTGAGCATATCCATCTGGTCGTTGGCGAGAATAATCTCCTGCCAGCGTGAGGCTTATTTTATCTGTTGGAAGATAGAGTAATTGAGCTCTTACACCTTGATTATTGAGTGTATTAGTATATTTTTCAGTAACAACATTGTAAATATTCCCATCGCGGTGAGTACCCGTAAATGATACTCGTGTGGCAAGTTTATCTTTTACTAATGGACCAGATATAGAACCTTTTGTTTGTACAAATCCGTAATTACCAAAAGTTTGTTCAAATATTCCTGTTGTTGTAAAAGTGGGCTTGCGGCTGGTAATATTAAACGTTCCTGCTGTGGTATTTTTCCCAAAGAGTGTGCCTTGAGGACCTCTGAGGACTTCAATTTGTTGTACATCAATAAAATCAAGTGTGGCTGCTGCAGGACGTGCAAAATAAACTCCATCTACATAAAAACCAACTCCTGGGTCTATACCATCATTAGTAAGTCCAAATGTAGAACCTATACCTCTGATGTTGAGAGTAGTATTACGAGGATTTGAAGAATATAACTGCACCGATGGCACCAATTCTTTAACCCTATTTACATTAAATGAAGTTGAATTGTCCAGTTCCTTAGCTCCAATAACCGCAATGGCAATGGGGATATCCTGAACAATCTCGTTCCTTCGCCGAGCGGTTACAGTAACTTCATTGAGTGTTGATGCTGAGGGCTCTAAATAAATATTTAAAGAACGATTTGTTTCAAGTTGAATTTCTTGTGGAATATATCCAATGTGGCTAAGAACAAGTGTTATAGGAAACTCTCCGTCATAATTCAATTTAAAATCTCCATCAATAGAAGTACCTGTCCCTTTGCTTGTTCCTTTAATGTGTACGGCGGCATTGACAAGTGTTTCTTTTGTGTGTGCATCTGAAATTTTACCTGAAACGGTAGTTTGTGCTACTAATGTTGTGGCAGCAAGTAAAAGTAATACGTTTAGAATAATTAATTTTTTGTTCATTTTTTTTGATTTTTAAGTTTGTTAATAAAATTTCAAAACCTATCAGTTATAATACGCTTTGTGTTTTGTTTTAGATTAATTTTTTTAAGAGTGTTGTTAGACATTAAAATTTGATTACGGTTACAATTGGCTTTGATTTAATAATTTGACTTGTGAGTTTTGGGCATAAAAAAACCCCTGCGTAGCACAGAGGTTTGTATTGATTATTTTAAAATTTAAAATTAGACAATAGGTATCCTCTGCGGAACTTTCCACATCATAACACACATATTGCACATTGTAAATTTCATTTGATTGTTTTATTTATATATTTTATTTCGAGTGCAAATATAGATTTATTATCTACAATAAAAAAATAAATAGATAATTTTTCTAAATTTTATTATTATTATTTAAAAACATAGTTTTTTAATCTAAATTAATTCCATAACACTATATGATTTTCTTTGATCAAAGTGTTTTGTAAAAATTGAGGAAGTAATTAAGGTCTGCTGAAAAACTCAATATTCTTTTTCAAATGATTGAATTAATTGATTTTT
>DAINSR010000102.1:0-7691 GCA_036741255.1 Flavobacterium sp. | reverse complement strand
GGATATAAAATGATAAAGAGAATGTATGGATATGGATCTAAATATCCAAACAATTTAATGTTGTTAAATATCAAAACTTGTAAGCCAACAAATACGATAAATCGGGCTAAGTTTATAAAAAAATTACTATTCATTGTGTGCTTTTTGTAATTCTAGTAATTCTTCTTTTTTTCTATTTTCAATAACATATACATAGCCAATATTTGTCATGTCATTAAACAATCTTACGTTTATAGTATAATAATTTGTGTTTTTGTCTATATAGGCTTTCTCTATTTTGCCCACAGGAATATTCTCAGGAAAAATTACAGATTGTCCGCCGGTTACAATAGTGTCGCCTTTTTTTAAATTGGCTAATCGAGGAATATCTACTAGCTGCACATAGCCAGCATTTTTTGCATCCCAGGTGAGTGTACCAAAATAGTTTGTGTTTTTTATTTTAGCATTTAATTGCGATTTTGTGTTTAAAATACTCAAAACCGAAGCAAAATGAGTAGATGTTTTATCTACTATTCCCACAATACCATTGCTATTAATAACACCCATGTCTTCTTTAATACCACTGCTACTGCCGCTATTGAGTGTTAAATAATTATTATATACATTATACGAATTTTTTATTACTTTAGTTTGTATAATTTTATAATGCAATAAATTATTATCGGGCAAATTAATGGGAGCCAACAACATTGTGTCTTTTTTATTATAAAGCAGTTGTTTTAGATAACTGTTTTCTAGTGCCAGTTGTTCGTTGGTTTGTTTTAAATTAAAATAAGTAGTTACCTCGTCTATTTTGTTATAGACTATTCCTGATATAAAACTTGCCGAACTGATGGTTCTACTCTTGTGATAGGAGTTTGTTTGTATAGTAAAAAAAATAGAGGTACTCAAAAGCAACAAAAACAGCAATTTATAGCTGTTTTTAATAAAGAAATTTATTACCTGTTGCATTTACTACTTTTATTTAATAAGTATCCCTTTATATTTATTTATGTTTTTAAGTGCCATTCCGGTGCCTCTTACTACGGCTCTTAGTGGATCTTCGGCAATATAAACAGGCAAGTCTGTTTTTAGTGAAATTCGTTTATCTAAACCTCGCAACATGGAACCGCCACCTGCTAAATAAATTCCTGTATTATATATGTCAGCTGCTAATTCTGGAGGGGTTTGTGACAAGGTTTCCATTACTGCATCTTCCACACGCTGAATAGATTTATCTAATGCTTTTGCAATTTCTCTATGTGAAACATCTACTTGTTTGGGTTTTCCGGTTAGTAAATCTCTTCCTTGAACAGACATTTCTTCTGGAGCATTTTCTAGTTCTTCTAATGCGGCACCAATTTGAATTTTAATTTTCTCAGCTGTGGTTTCGCCCACAAATAAATTGTGCTGCACTCTCATGTAGTAAATGATATCATTTGTAAAAACGTCACCAGCAATTTTTACTGATTTATCACAAACAATTCCACCAAGAGCAATTACAGCTATTTCTGTGGTTCCTCCGCCTATATCAACAATCATATTCCCTTTTGGCTGCATAATATCTACCCCAATACCTATTGCGGCCGCCATGGGTTCATGAATAAGATATACTTCTTTTCCATTAACACGCTCTGCAGATTCTTTTACGGCACGCATTTCAACCTCAGTAATACCAGACGGAATACAAATTACCATTCTAAGAGCAGGTGTAAATAACTTGTTTTTTAATGCCGGAATGCTTCTGATAAACATATTTATCATTTTTTCTGAAGCATCAAAATCTGCAATAACTCCATCTTTTAATGGGCGAATGGTTTTGATGTTTTCATGCGTTTTTCCTTGCATCATATTTGCTTCTTTACCCACAGCAATAATTTTCCCTGTTATTCTATCTCTAGCCACTATAGATGGGCTATCAATTACAACTTTATCATTGTGAATGATTAAGGTATTTGCCGTGCCAAGGTCTATGGCAATGTCCTCGGTCATGAAATCAAAAAATCCCATATAAAGAAGGTTATAAGTTATAAATTAGCTAATTACAATTGCAAAAGTAGTAAAATTAATGTTTAAAATGACGAATCCCTGAAAATACCATAGAAACATTATTATCATTGCAATAATTGATACTCAATTCGTCTTTAATAGATCCACCTGGCTGAATAACCGCTGTAATTCCGGCATTTTTAGCAAGTTCCACACAATCTGGAAAAGGGAAAAAAGCATCACTTGCCATCACAGCTCCTGTTAAATCAAACTCAAACAAAATAGCTTTATCTATGGCTTGTTTTAGGGCATCTACTCGAGAGGTTTGACCCGTTCCTGAGGCACAAAGTTGTTTGTTTTTTGCAAATACAATAGTATTTGACTTGGTGTGTTTACATATTTTTGAGGCAAATAATAAGTCTTCAATTTCTTGTGTAGTGGGCTTTGTTTGAGTAACAGTTTTTAAAATAGCTTCACTATCTGTAATCAAATCTTTGTCTTGAACTAAATATCCATTAAGGCAGGTTCTAATAGATTGTTGTGGAAGAGCGGCATCTTTTTGTACTAATATGATTCTGTTTTTCTTTCCCTGTAAAACATCAAGGGCTTCTTTTTCATAAGCAGGAGCTATTACAACTTCAGAAAACAACTTGTCAATTTCAAGGGCTGTTGCCACATCTATTTTTTTGTTTGAAATTAAAACTCCTCCAAATGCCGATGTAGGGTCGCAGGCAAGAGCATCTAAATAGGCTTCTTTTATGGTGGGTCTGCTGGCAACACCACAAGCATTGTTGTGTTTTAAAATAGCAAATGTGGGTTCGTCTGAAAATTCACTAATTAAATTTACAGCCGCATCAACATCAAGAAGATTATTGTAAGAAAGTTCTTTTCCGTGAAGTTTAGTAAACAAAGCATCAAAATTACCAAAGTAAAAACCTTTTTGATGTGGGTTTTCTCCATATCTGAGTTGGGTTCCATTAGACTCACTTATTTTTAAAACAGACTCTTCATGTACTAGATTGAAATAATTAAAAATTGCCGAGTCATAGTGTGAAGACACGTTAAAAGCTCTTGTGGCTAATAATCTTCTATTTTCTAATGTTGTAGCCCCGTTGTTTTGGGTATAAAAATTTAAAAAAGTCGCATAATCATTTACAGAAGCTACTATAACAGTATCTTTAAAGTTTTTTGCAGCGGCTCTAATGAGCGAAATACCGCCAATATCAATTTTTTCAATACTATCTGCTTCATTAGCACCACTTGCCACAGTTTTTTCAAAAGGATATAAATCTACAATTACTAAATCTATTTGAGGGATATCAAATTCTTTCATTTGAGCCACGTCTGTTTCATTATCCTGACGGTTTAAAATACCCCCAAAAACTTTTGGATGAAGTGTTTTTACTCTTCCGCCAAGTATAGAAGGATATGAAGTAACATCTTCAACGGGTACGACTGGCACACCAAGTGATTTGATAAATGTTTCTGTACCTCCTGTTGAAAAAAGAGTAACATTATTTTGATGCAGTGCTTTTATAATAGGCTCTAAACCTGTTTTGTCAAACACAGAAATAAGTGCAGATTGTATTTTTTTTGGGGTTGTCATGATGTGTTTTTTTAGAGTTGCAAAAGTAGGTAATGTTAGTAAAACTTTCAAGAAATTGTTAAAGTGTTTTTTTGATGCAATATAGGGTACAATTCTATTTTCTTTAGTTTGACTGTTCTATTTATTTGCAACTGATAACATCACATGAATTATTCAAATAACTAAATCACTTTTTTATCTTATCATGGCTCTCTGATTTTTTACAGGCTAAAAACACATCGATTTTTTTAAGAAATAAAAACAAACTCCCTTATAACCTTTAAAAAGCTTATAAGTTAAAACTAGCTCCTATACTAAATGAAAATTGGTTGTTATATTTTTCAAAACCAGCAGGGCTTGTTTTATAACTAGAAATGGGGAAGAATGCTTCTGAAAATACCCCAAAACCATCGGTAAAAAAATAGCGAATACCTAAATGTCCACCAAAATTTCGTGTTCCTAAACTTAATCCTGGATATATATCAACCGCTTCATCAATGTTAAGTACGTTGCCAATATTAGCATTAAAACGCACTCTCAAATCAGCACGATCATCAAAACCTGGTTTTTTACCATTTATTCTATCTGCATTGAGTAGATAAATTGCCGAAAATCCGTAAGACATATTTTCGCCAATTCCAAAATCTGTGGTTACGTTAATTCCAGTAGCGTTACTTTGAATATTTCCTCCCACCTGAAATTTAAAATCTCCTTTGCCCACAAATACCTGAGCGTGAAATGTAAAAGCACTTAAAATAATAAAAAATGTTGTAATTTTCTTCATGTTTATGAATTTTTGATAGGGTACAAAGATAGGAAATTATGTCTAATTTCGTCCATTTTCTTTTGGATACAACGCAGGCAGAGCATCACTTTGCCAGAACTGTTTGGTTTCAACATCTAAAATAGTTAGAGGTCCTGTAAAAGCAGCTCCTGTGTCTATATTCCAAACGCAGGCTTTGTGCATGGGTGTTGTTTGATTTAATCTAGTGGTGGGCGTGTGTCCAATGAAAATTTCTGAGTATAATTTTAATCTATTAGGATACAAATCACTATCAAAAGGCAGATTTTTATCTACGGCTAGTGCTAGTTCCCACAAAGTTCTATCCCAATAAAAAAGTGGCTTAAACGATTCAAAGTCAATTCCTTTTAAATTTGTAAATCCGGCATGAATAAAGAGTCTGTTGTATTCATCTAAAAAATAAGGTCGCAACTGTTCTAAAAACGCTATATGCTTTTGCTTTTTTTGCTCGTTCACTTTTTTATATGCTTCAATAGTAGATTTTCCTCCGTGGTTAAACCATTCTTCATGATATAAATTTGTTTTTAAGTAATTAAGCAATAAATCGTCATGATTTCCCTTTACTAATATGCAGTTTTGATTTTTTTCTAGTTCCATTAAAAAATCTATCACTAAAGCAGATTCGCTCCAGCCGTCCACATAATCGCCTAAAAAAATTAAGGTATCATTTGGAGTTACTGCAGCTCTTTCAAAAATTTGTTTTACAGCTTTTAGTCCACCATGGATGTCGCCTATGACTAATGTTCTACTCATTTTTATTGTATTTCATTTTTCTTAAAACACGCATTGCCTCTTTAAAAGAAACGTAAATTTCGGGGTTTTTATGTTGTTTAAAAATTATTTTGGCATCTATTAATTTTTGTTTTGCCGCTTCAAATCCGTTCAAATAACAAATCATCAAGATTGATGAAATGTGTTCAACTTCTTTTTCTTCCTGTGTTGAAATAGTCAATTGCTTATCCATTTTATCTAGTAACACCAGCGTGGCATTGTAAATATGAAAAAGCATTTTTTTGTTGTATTGTGGGGGTTTAAATAAAAACTCGGTATCCATTTTATAATATCCATTATCAAAAAAAGTTATTTTTAATTTTTCTAGTGGATAATAACTCGTTTTGTCATTTAACCCCAGTTTTATGTATTCTGTAATAGTAAAAGAATCATTGTCAAAAACAATACTAATTTCGTCTAAAGCAGAGTAAAACAACTTAATTTGCTCATTTATCAGCTCAATATCTACTCTAGAATAATAAATGGTATTTTTAATTTTCTTTTTGTTTCCGGCCCAGCAAACCACAAAAAGTTCTTTAAAAACTTTGTATTCTGAATGCAAATCTTTGTGGGTGTGGGTTATAAAATTTAAAACACTCTCAAGTGTATATTCAATATTGTTTTTTGAGTTATTTTCAATACTAATAACCGTTTCTGTATTAAGTTTAGAGTAAGTAATTTTATTTTCGGTAGGCATACTAATGCTTCCATTTCTAACAAAAGTGGATTGAGCCGCAATAGTATGAATTGCTTTTTTAAATTTTGAAACCTTGTTATTTGGCTTTATTGTTACTAAACCTACCACTTTGTTTGATGGCAAACTAGGAAACGGAATATTTTCATATTGAATAACAGGCGGATTTTCTAAATAAGCATTGACCAAATTTTGAATGCGACTGTCGTCAAAAAAATCATCACCTATAATTTCGTTAGTCTCATCTTCTACACCCACCACAATAAATGAAGAATTTGTGGGGTTTGAATTTGACAAAGCACAAATATGCTTTAAAAACTTGGCTTTCCCTTCTTTAGTATGTAAGTTTAACTGTTGTTTTTTGTCATAAAAACTATTCTCGTCGTGGTGAGCTAATAAGTTTTTTATCAAAAGACGTTTGTTAATCATTAGAAAAGCGAATTATGAAGAAGAATTTATTTAGAAAAAAGTATTCTTAGCGTTTCATTTTTTAACGTTGATTTTACTATCGTTACTTATACAAAAAGTAAATTAAAGAGCATTGTTAACTGTTAAACGTCAAATAAAAATATTACAATCCTATTCAACAAACATATAAAAAAAGTTGCATAACTACAACGTTCTTAATTTATTCACTTTGATTTATTGTTTTTACTGGAGTTCATCAATCTTAGATGTTTACCTTTAAAATCTTATCAAATTCCAAGATTTAAAATATTCTGTGAGTACTTATTTTTTTATTTGATGTTCAAGGATATGCTTTGCAGTTGTATTTTTAGCTTTCATCGCAAAGTTGTATTTGCTAGTTGAATCTACCAAAAGCTGCACTTAAATTTGTGGCTTTTTTTATATCACAAATTCGATTACTTTTGCAAATTAAATTATAAAATAATGTCATTAAAAAAAGCTTACCTCTATGTTTTTGTTGTTCTTTTAATTGACCAAATTTCAAAAGTATATATAAAAACCAACTTTTTTTTGAATGAAGAAGTAGAAGTTTTTAATTGGTTTAGAATTCATTTTATAGAAAATGAAGGCATGGCTTGGGGTTTTGAAATTCCTGGTAATTATGGCAAAATGATATTAACTATTTTTAGAATATTTGCCGTTTTTGGTATTGCGTGGTGGTTGCAAGATTCTCTTAAAAAGAATAGTTCAAAATTTTTGATAACTGCTATCATTTTAATTTTAGCGGGTGCGTTAGGGAACATTATAGATTCTGTATTTTATGGTGTTATCTTTAACGACAGCTCCCATCAAGTGGCTACACTATTCTCAAATCAGCCTTATGGCAGATGGTTTCATGGCGAAGTTGTAGATATGTTTTATTTTCCGTTTGTTCAAAACTATCCTATGCCAGAGTGGGTTCCTTTTATTGGCGGAAAGCCTTTTACGTTTTTTAATGCCATTTTTAATGTTGCCGATTTTGCAATTTCTGTGGGTGTAGGTATTTTGATTGTGTTTAACAAACAATCTTTTAATACAAAGGACTAAAATTTTAAACCATCATTTTTTTTGCTTTTTCAAAAAATTGCTAATTTGAGGTTTTTTGTGAGTTCTTTGTTCAATTTTTTATTTTATTGATAAAAACAATTTTCTTTTTATACCGATTATGTATTCAATATAGTCCAAGAAAAATGGACTATTTTCATACTATATTGGCATTATACCATAAACTATTAGACTATTTTACAAATGTTATTGGTATTACATGAGAATATTTTAAATGTATAGGGGGCATTCTCTGAATTTGCAACTTCCAATAATAATTCCGAAATTCGAGCGTGTGTAAAGTTCATAATTATAAATTTTATACTAAACCGATAATTTTGTATTACATATTTTTGTATATTTTCCTATGCAAAAATTAG
>DAINSR010000101.1:0-7715 GCA_036741255.1 Flavobacterium sp. | reverse complement strand
TATCGGCATTATACCATAAACTATTGGACTATTTTACAAATGTTATTGGTATAATCAAAGAATTTTCAAAGTGGTAAAAGATGAAAGAAAATAAGAGAGACTGTTTAAAAAGTATATATTTTATCAAACTGATTTCATATTTTAAGTAATTGATTATCTATTACTTAATTTTTTAAAACAAGTTCAGAATGACACAAATTCAGCTTTTTAAACAGCCTCTTTTTGTATTAAAATAATAAAATTAATTATCTTATTAATGCAGGTTCTACCCATTTAAAAATATAACTCGCTTCAGGAACTACTAAACGTTCAGACACTCGTGCCATTCGGGCGGGTAATTTCATTAAAAAATCTCTAGCTTTTTCTGCTTCATCATTAAGACCAGTAATTTTTTGAATATCCCATTTCTCAATTAACTTTTGCATAATATCCACATAATCACTTGCTGTATAAACCCCAATACGCTGAGCAGAGTTAGAAAAATGTTCAAAAACTTCACTAATTTTTTGACCACTTTCTCTTAAAAAACCTGCAGGCATGGTAATTTTTTGTTTCATCATGTATTGAAAAGCCAACATCATTTCACTTGGATCTACTTTAAAAATTTGGTTTACAAATTCACTATAAGCATGATGATGACGCATTTCATCGCCTGCAATTAAACGGCACATTTTTGAAAGTTTGTTATCTCCATATTTTTTTGCAATTTGAGCCACTCTGTTATGAGAAACATAAGTTGCTAATTCCTGAAAACTGGTATAAACAAAATTCTTATAAGGATCTCTTCCAGTACCAATATCAAAGCCATCATTAATCAAATGATGAGTTGTAATTTCAATATCGCGCATGTTTACTCTTCCTGATAAATATAAATATTTATTCAGCACATCACCATGACGGTTTTCTTCACCCGTCCATTGACGAATCCATTTGCTCCAGCCATTACGTTCCACATTATCAACTCCTTCAACGTCCATTAACCATGACTCATAAGTGGGTAATGCTTCTTCTGTTATAGTGTCACCCACAAGAGTTACCCAAAAATCATAAGGTAAATCTTTTGCTATTTCTCTTAATTCTTTTACCTCTTCAAAGAAATTTTCATTTTGAGAATCAGGTAGTAAATCAGTGGGTTGCCAAATTTTTTCAACCGGAATTAGAAACTCATCTACAAATCCATCAATTTTATTTTCTAAAAATTGCATTACTTCTAATCGTACATTTTGTATAGACATACTTTAAATATTAATTGCTTGTGTTATTGTCTTTTCTGTTTTTTCAGATATATCCTCAAAAGAATAATCTGAAATTTTCAAAGGTTGATGTATTTGAAAATTAATTTTATTACCTAAACCCAAAGGAAACTGACCAAACTTTGTCATTTTCCATGAATTATTAATAGTAATGGGTACAAAATAAGCATCTGGTGCAAATTTATATAACATCTTTAAACCATTAACAGCAAAAGGTCTAGGGACACCTGTTTTGCTTCGAGTACCTTCAGGAAAAATTACCGCAGAATAGTTGTTTTTATTAATAAATTCGGCACATTTTTTTATTTCAGACAAAGCTTGTTTGGGATCATTTCTATCAATAAGTGCTGAACCACCATGTTTTAAATTATATGAAACACTTGGAATACCCTTTCCAAGTTCTTTTTTACTGATAAATTTTGGGTGCCAATCTCTCATAAACCAAATAATAGCAGGAATATCATATAAACTTTGATGATTAGCCACAATAATATAAGGAACATTTTTAATTAAATGTTCTCTTCCATTAAAAGAATATGTAGTTCCAAGTAGGTGTGTGTTTCTTACTAAAAACCAATTTAATATATATACACTTATTCTATGAGCGTTGTAGCCAAATAAATTATAACAAATCCATTGAATAGGATGAAAAATTACCAACCATAGTAAAAATAAGGCATAGTAAAGTATTGACAACGGATAAGAGATTAATTTCTCCATTTATTAAAAAACATTTTATGCAAATGTAATATTATAAAATTATAAAATTATTCTGATTTTTTTTTTTCTATAATAAAGTACTTAAATTTAAGAATTGTTCAAGGAAAATGATAATTTACTTTAAGGGGACCTCTAAAGTTGTTTTTAAAAACTACACATAATTGATTAAGAGATTTATAATATAAATTGAACTAATATTTTGAATAAAAAAAAAAAACAGTCCTTACAAAAATAAGAACTGTTTATATAATTGTCTCATGCAACTATTAGCAATATTCGTTATAAGCGTCTTGCAAGTTTTCTGCAATTAATTCAGCGGGTCTTCCTTCTATATGATGACGCTCTAACATGTGTACGAGTTCGCCATCTTTAAATAATGCCATACAAGGTGATGAAGGTGGAAAAGGAAACATTTCTTCTCTTGCAGCATTAACAGCGTCTTTATCAACACCAGCAAAAACGGTTACTAATTTAGTTGGTTTTTTTGAACCTGATAAACTCATTTTTGCTCCCGGACGTGCATTTCTAGCCGCACAACCACAAACAGAGTTAATAACTACTAAGGTAGTTCCTGCAGATTGAATAGCGTTTTTTACATCTGTGGCGGTATATAAATCTTGAAAACCTGCCTCATGAAGTTCGGCACGCATTGGATTAACTAATTCTTCTGGATACATACTATAATTTTTAAAATATTAAATAAACATATCACAAAGATACAATGTATTTATATTTTTTTTTTGAGTTTGTATAAGATTTAATTATGGCATTATAGTAATCCATAAATAAAACATCTCATGACGAAACATTTAAAAATTAACCTTATTTACAATTAAAGTTTGTAATTCTTTTATCAATAAATTCAGCTATTAATTAACTGATTAAAATATTTTATTTTAGAAATTAAAGTACAATACATTTTATAAGCGTTATTTAAATCAAAAGAAAAAAATTAAAAATTAAAATTTTCAACAAATATTAAAATCAATCTTTTTATATATATTTTTATTTTTGAAAATGATGTTTGATATAGTTTGTTAATATAAGGGATAAATTTTTTAAAAAGGCTTTGTTTTTTTTGTTTGGTTTATTTATAAACAACTTTTCATTAGTTATTTTAATTGTAAACAGTTATAAATCAATATTATTTATTTACTTATAAACAATAGTTAATAAACAAAAACAAGTGTTTTTTGTTCAAAACACAACTTCAATATTTTGTTTATAACTTATATTAAATAGCTGATAAGTTTTATAAAAAAAAACGAAACTTTTATAGCTTTATAAATTCTAATTTTTGATTATAAAAAAAATTATACCTTTTAAAAAATATTTTTAAAACTTGTATTTACTTATTAACACTTAATGTTAAATTATTACTATCTGAAAATCAAATTATTAGAAATTATAATTAACAAATCGTTTTTTATAAATTTTAATATGCTATTAATCAAATAATTAGTAAATATTATGCTTTTTATTACACAACTATAAAAGCTTTAACTAACTTTGTAAAATCAATTTACAAACCTAACTTTAAAAAAAATAAAACATCTATTGTAGTTGTTCTTGATACAGCAGGAATATTATAAAAAGAACTAACTTTATTTAATTTTTTAGAGTGTCAATAATATAGAATAAAAATTATAAACCAATGAAAATATCAATAGGAAATGATCACGCAGGACCAGCGTATAAAAACGCTATAGTTAGCTTTTTAGAAGAAAAAGGTCATACCATTATTAATCATGGAATTGATACTTTTGAAAGTGTAGATTATCCAGATTTTGGTCACGCAGTGGCTTATGATGTTCAAGTAAAAAATGCTGATTTTGGAATTATAATTTGTGGATCAGGAAACGGAATTGCCATGACCGCAAACAAGCATCAAGATGTGAGAGCAGCTCTTTGCTGGATGAAGGAAATTGCCCAGTTAGCACGGCAACATAACGATGCAAATGTTATTAGTATTCCAGCTCGTTATACCTCAATTGAACAAGCAGTGGCAATGGTTGAAGTGTTTTTAAACACTTCTTTTGAAGCCGGAAGACATGCAAATAGAGTACACAAAATAGCGTGCAGATAATTTTTAATTAATTGATTTTCAATAAATTATAATTATTAGTGTTTGCTTGCAAAGCCTGTTTTTGTTAATGGAAATTTCATAGTAAAATAAATGAAAAAACCCCCACCTCAAACCCATACACATCAAGTACAAGGTAAAAATTTAATCTATTCTATTCTTCTAAATTTAGGGATTACCATTGCTCAAGTTGTGGGCGGATTAGTATCGGGTAGTTTAGCATTAATTTCAGATGCTTTACACAATTTTACTGATGTGGTTTCATTACTTATAACTTATGCAGCACATAAATTATCAAAACGAAAGGCAACTTTTGTTCAAACATTTGGATTAAAACGAGCCGAGTTAATTGCTGCTTTTGTCAATTCTTTTTCATTGATTATTGTGGCTGGCTATTTAATTTATGAAGCTTTTTTTAGATTATTTAAACCACATACTATTCAACCTAGTTTAGTTATTATTTTAGCTTTTCTTGGTATTGTGGTCAATGGTTTTTCAGTAGTATTATTGAAAAAAGATGCCCATCATAACCTAAATATGAAATCGGCATATCTTCATTTATTTACAGATATGATGGCGTCTATTGCTGTTTTAATAGGTGGAATAATGATGTATTTTTATAAAATATATTGGATAGACAGTATTTTAACCTTTTTAATAGCATTATATTTAATTGTTGTGGGCGTAGATTTATTATTAAAATCAACAAAAATGCTCATGCTTTTTACACCAGAAGACATTGATGTAAAAGAAATTGTGAAAACAATAGATAATTTAGAAGGCGTTAGTAGATTGCATCACATTCATGTATGGTATTTGAATGAAAGCGAACTCCATTTAGAGGCACATTTAGAATGTTTAGAAGACATCAAGTTGTCTCAATTTAATCTTCTTCTTCATCAAATAGAACTTATCTTGTGGCAAAAATTTGGTATTAATCACGTAAATATTCAACCCGAATTTCAAAAAGAAGACCCTAAAGAAATTATTGTTCAAGATTAATAATCCTTTTACTGTTTAGTTATAAAATCCCACTATTTCTGTATAACTTAATATAGAAATGAATAAAACTTTTTAATTTGACAGCTTCTTTGTATATTTAGACTTTATAAAAATAATATGACAAGAAAAATAAAAAAATATGGCAGCGTAGCAAAAGATTTTACGGCTAAAATCTTAAAAATCATTTCTAAAGACGCTACTAAAACTTTTAATTACAAACAAATAGCCGCCGCATTAAACATTACTGATACAAAAAATAGAAACGAAATTATTAAAGAATTAAACCGTTTAAAACAACAAGGTAAAATAACAGAAGAGGAAAGAGGTAAATTTAAAATTCTATCAAAATCAGAATATTATGAAGGAACGGTTGACATGACTTCAAGAAAAACCGGTTATTTTGTTTGTAATGAACTAGAACACGATGTTTTTATCCCGTTTCAAAATTTGAATCACGCTTTAGATAAAGATAAAGTAAAGGTATATATATACAACAGAAGAAGTTCTCGCAAACCAGAAGCCGAAGTTTTAGAAATTTTAGAACGCCACAAAACCGAGTATGTGGGAGTTATAGATATTCAAAAAAACTTTGCTTTTGTAACCACAGCAAACAATAAAATGTACACCGATATTTTTATTCCAAAAGAAAAAATTGGCGAAGCACAAAATGGCGATGTGGTTTTAGTAACTATGGAAGATTGGCCAAAGAAAGCCGATTCTCCTTTTGGCTCTGTTATAAAAGTACTCGGAAAACCAGGCGAACACAACACCGAAATTCATGCCATTTTAGCAGAATATGGTTTACCTTATGATTTTCCAATAGAAGTAGAAGCTTATGCAAATAAAATAGACACTTCAATTGTGGCAGATGAAATAGCAAAAAGAAGAGATATGCGAAAAACACTCACTTTTACTATTGACCCAAAAGATGCTAAAGATTTTGATGATGCCTTGTCATTTGAAGTATTAGAAAACGGAAATTTTGAAATTGGGGTTCACATAGCCGATGTATCGCATTATTTAAAAGAAGGAACTATTTTAGATGAAGAAGCATATCAAAGAGCCACATCGGTATATTTAGTAGATAGAGTAGTACCCATGTTACCCGAAGTGCTGTCAAATTTTGCTTGTTCACTGCGACCACATGAAGAGAAATATACTTTCTCAGCAGTTTTTCAGCTCAATCAAAAGGCTGAGGTTTTAGACTCTTGGTTTGGAAAAACCGTTACTTATTCTGACCAGCGTTTTTCTTATGAAGAGGCACAAAGTATAATTGAAAGCAACACTAAAAAATCAAATTCCGATAAAAAAGAGTCGCCTTCAGATGATATAAATGAAAATATTAAAAAATTATCAAAAACTAAAACCGATGTTATTCCGGCAGAAATTTCTCTAACCGGAACAGCTTATCAAGTACCCAAACCGTTAGTTGAAGCCATTTTAAAATTAGATGAATTGGCTAAAATTTTGCGTAAAAAAAGAATGCAAGCCGGAGCTATTTCTTTTGATAAGGTAGAAGTAAAATTTAATTTAGATGCAGCCGCAGAGCCAGTGGGAGTTTTCTTTAAAGTGTCTAAAGATGCGAATCATTTAATTGAAGAGTTTATGTTACTAGCCAATAGAAAGGTAGCTGAATTTATTGGAAAACAAAAGAAAACATTTGTATATCGTATTCATGATGAACCCAACGAAGATAAGTTGTTTAATTTACAAGCTTTAATATCAAAATTTGGATACAAATTAGATTTAAAAGACTCTAAAAACATTTCTAAATCATTAAATCAATTGATGCAAGATGTAAATGGCAAAAAAGAACAAAATCTTATAGATACGCTTGCTATTAGATCTATGAGCAAAGCAAAATATTCAACCGAAAACATAGGTCATTATGGATTAGCTTTTGACTATTACAGTCATTTTACATCACCCATTCGCAGGTATCCAGATGTAATGGTGCATCGTTTATTACAACATTATTTAGAAGGCGGAAAAAGTGCCTCTGCAGAAGAGTTTGAAGAAAAATGCGAGCATTCTAGTAACATGGAATATTTAGCTACTCAAGCAGAAAGAGACTCTATCAAATACATGCAGGTAAAATATATGCAAGATCATAAAGATCAAGAATTTTTAGGAGTTGTTTCTGGCGTAACAGAATGGGGAATTTATGTAGAAATTATAGAAAACAAATGCGAAGGAATGTGTAGAATTAGAGAAATTAAAGACGATTACTACACTTTTGATGACAAACAATATGCACTCGTTGGTGAAGTTTCTAAAAACATCATACAACTAGGCGACGAAGTTTATGTTAAAGTAAAAAACGCAGATTTAGTTAAAAAACAACTAGATTTTACTTATTTAAGAAAAAACGAAACATCGTTGCCTGGAGTTTTTGACATATAGCTGATGATTATGAATGTTCTATAGTTTAATCGCAGACAAGTTTATTATTTTTTCTACAACACGAAATTAATCTTTAATCTCTTTTGGTTAAAGCAAATAGATTACGTAACACTCCGTTTAGCATCATTAGCTTCCAGTGATAGGACTTTTTCATAGTCTAGGAGGAATTTCAAACAAAATTTGGGAAATTCAGGTTAATAATAATACCGATTATGTATTCAATATAGTCCAAGAAAAATGGACTATTTTCATAC
>DAINSR010000100.1:0-7752 GCA_036741255.1 Flavobacterium sp. | reverse complement strand
TTAATAAATTTTATTTGAGGCTCAAATTTACTGCTTTTACATAGGTGCTTTGCAAAAGCGGGGGTTTCGTGCTTCTATGAAGGTGAAGTGCTAAATTCAAGCTTTGTGCATCTAAAGAAGTTTAGTACTAAAAATCCCCGCCTTCGCAAAGCGGCAAACCGTTATGCCTCACCCTAAAACCCACCGCACATTCAAGCACATTTGGTTTTCCCGACACACAAACCCAACGCTAAAAACCAAAAGAGCTTGAATTTTCCCAACGCTCGAAAAAAATCCGACAAAAAATTTGCAGGACAAAAACATTTGAGTAATTTTGTCATTCATTGACAAGTTTAAATTTACAAGCAAATGAAAGCAACGTTTGGCGAATACATCAGAGAATTACGGACAGACAAGGGTTTGACCTTGACACAACTTGCATCGCAACTTGACCTTGATTCTGCGAATTTGAGCAAAATCGAAAACGGAAAGCGTGAATTTGACGAAAAGCGTTTGGAAAAATTAGCAACAGCTTTTGACCTTGACATTGAAAAACTAAAAGTAGAATATTTTGGCGACCAATTCGCTAAAAAAATGTACGCTTATAATTGTTCGACTGAAACTCTGATAGTTGCCGAAGAAAAAGTGAACTACCTAAAAAGTGTAAATGTGAAACAAACCGAAATAAAATTCTAACTATGAACAAACCATTGACATACATAAGTTTATTCAGCAGTGCGGGAGTTGGTTGTTTTGGATTTAAACAGCAAGGTTTTGAATGTATTGCAACAAACGAAATCTTGACAAAACGCTTGAAAATACAAGCGTTCAACAACAAATGCAAATACGACACAGGTTATTTGGACGGAGATATTTCAACGAAAGAAATCAAAAACAAACTTTTTGCTGAAATTAAAAAATGGCAAACCGAACACAAAATTTCAGAACCTGATATAATTGTGGCTACGCCACCGTGTCAAGGAATGTCGGTTGCCAACCACAAGAAAAACGAAGAATTGACAAGAAATTCGTTGGTTGTGGAATCCATAAAAATCACGAAAGAAGTCAATCCAAAGTTTTTCATTTTTGAAAACGTAAGAGCATTTTTAAACACAACTTGCACAGACATTGACGGAACAGAAAAGACGATTGAAGAAGCCATAAAATTAAATTTAGGCGGACATTACAATATTCTTTTTAAAGTTGTAAACTTCAAAGATTACGGTTCTCATTCAAGCAGAACAAGGACTTTGGTAATTGGTGTTCGTAAAGATTTGCAAAACATTAGTCCTTTTGATATTTTTCCCGAAAAGCACAAACCAAAAACGTTACGAAAACTTTTTGCAGAATTGGAAGAAATAAACGAAATGGGAAAAATATCAGTTTCCGATATTTTCCATTCGTTTCGGGAATATAACCCGAAAATGTTGGCTTGGATTGAAAATTTGAAAGAAGGTCAATCAGCTTTTCAAAATATAGAAAAAGAGAGAATACCACATCAAATTAAAAACGGAAAAATTGTTTTCAATGAAAGCAAAAATGGCGACAAATATGCTCGTTGGTATTGGGATAAAGAAGGTCCGTGTGTTCACACGAGAAACGATATTTTGTCAAGCCAAAACACAGTTCACCCAGCAGAGAACAGAGTTTTTAGCATTAGAGAACTTATGTTGATGATGAGCATTCCCGATACTTTTCAATGGACACACCAATCAACTGAAAAGTTGAATAAATTAAGTTTGCTTGAAAAGAAAATGTTTTTGAAAAAAGAAGAACTGAACATACGCCATTGCATTGGCGAAGCAGTTCCGACAGGAGTTTTTGCAAACATTGCAAAGAGAATAAAAAACGTTTTAAGTCAAAAAGTTCTTTCAACAACTGAAATAAACAACGTAATCAAAAAAGAAGAATTGAGCGAAACCGAAAATTTACTTTCGTTCATTAATTCTGATTTTGCCAAGTTAGGACTTGAAAATATTTATCAAATTGCGGAATACGCAAATTCAAGTCGGCAAGAAAATTCGGCATTTTTTACACGAAAAGACATTGCATTTTCCGTTGTAAAAGATTTACCCGAACTGAAAGGAAAAAAGAAAATTAGAATTTTAGAGCCGTCAGTTGGAATCGGAAATTTTATTCCGCTGTTGGTTGAGAAATACGAAGACAAAGACGAAGTAATTTTTGACCTTGTTGATATTGACAACAATTCTTTTGTTGTTCTGAAAAACATTTTGGACAAATTGAAATTGCCTAAAAAGTTTAAATTCAATTTCATTAACGCTGATTTTCTTACCTACAAATTCAAAGAAAAATACGACATTGTTGTAGGAAATCCGCCTTACAAAAAACTCACGAACAACCAAGAATTATTATCGCTTTACAAATTCAATGCAAGAAATAGCGAAACAAATAACTTGTTTTCGTTCTTCATTGAAAAAGCAATTTCATTAGGAAACTTCGTTTCCTTAATCGTTCCTAAAAGCCTTGTCAATTCGCCCGAATTTAATATCACAAGAGAAATTTTGAAAGAGCAAAACCTTTTGAAAATTTGTGATTATGGCGAAAAAGGGTTTAAAGGCGTGAAGATTGAAACGATTAGTTTTTTGCTTGAAACTTCAACAAAAAAACAAAGTGAAAACATTTTAATAGAAAGTTACATCACAGAAACAGTTGAAGAAAAAAGGAAAAATTATTTGCTTTCAGAAAAGTTTCCGTATTGGTTAATTTATAGAAATGAAGAATTTGACGAGATTTCAGAGAAGATGAAATTTGATATTTTCAATAGTTTTAGAGATAGACAAATTACTAAACAAATCACGAAAGACAAAGGAAAATACAGGGTTTTGAAATCTCGAAACGTAGGAAATAATGAAGTAAAAGAATTGGAAAATTACGACTGTTATATTGACGATACAGAAAATTTGGCTGTCGCCAAATTTCTTAATCGTGATGATGTCGTAATGATTCCAAACCTTACTTATTATCCAAGAGCGAGTTTTTTACCTAAAAACACGATTACAGACGGTTCGGTTGCTTTATTAACTTTGAAAAATGGTAGCCGACTTCCGACAGAAAGAGATTTGGAATATTATGGAACGAAAGAATTTGAAAAATTTTATCGTGTTGCCCGAAATTACGGCACTCGTTCGTTGAACATTGATAATAATTCCGTTTTTTTCTTCGGACTTTTAAAGAATATAGACTAAATGACGGAAGTAGAGAAATTGCTCAAAAGCAAAAATTACGATATAAGAATAAGCAATGATGCAAGGTTTATGGACCAAAAATGTACGCCTGATGTAGTGTGTATTATTGCGGATTGCGTAATGAATTTGCGTGAAAGCGAACCGCAAAAAGAGTTCATCGTTCAAGACATTTGGGATTCTCAATACTTCATCAAAAACGTAAAAGCGATTTTCAATAAACCGTCTGCAACCAATCCGACAACGAGAAGTGAATACGACAAATTTATTCAGCAACCGTTACGACTTTTGGCTTATGCAGGAGTTTTGGATATTGAAAAACGAGGAACAAAAAATTTCTACAAAATTGCCAATCTATCTGTATTGGAGTACATTTCGTTGAAAGACCGAAACGCTTACAATTTTCTCTATCAATACTTCGTAAAAGTTTTATCTGATAGTGGTTTGCTTAAATTTTTTGAAGATTATAAAAGCAAATACGAAAAAGGGAATTTGACACAGACAGATTTTGAAGATTTACAAAAGCGTTTTATCAAATTCATTATCGGAAATACAGCAATCAACGGAGAAGTTGAAGTAAGGCGTATTTATCCAAAATTGCTAAATGTTTATGCTTGTGAAAACAATTTGCGTGGCTCTGTCAAAGGTCGGATGTCTGAAAACGAATTTTACTACACAGACTTAATGTATAATCGCAAAAATTGGCGTGATTTATCAAAAGACAAAATGATTTCACGACAAGAAGCCAATACAGAAAGTGAGCAAAATGTATTGACAGATACAGCCTTTAATGCTTATTTGGTGCAAAAAGCAATGAACCAAATAAAGAAAATGTATTCGGAAAGTGAAGTAAAAGACCAATGGGCAAATGGCGATGCAACACAAGTTCATCACATTTTTCCAAAAAGTAAGTTTCCGCAACTTGCTCACTATTTGGAAAACCTAATCAAACTAACAGCAACGCAACATTACACCAAAGCACACCCGAACAACAAGACAGATGCGATAAATCCCGATTATCAACTTGTTTGCTTACTTGCAAAATCGGACAGCATTGAAAAGTCTTTGAAGAAAAATGAACTTTATTACAGAAAGGAATCTTTTGTTTATTGTATAAATACAGGACTTAATCAAGACCTAAAAGCCGATTTAACTTTCAGACAAATCAAAACGGAATTGGCGACAATTTATAATGACATATGAAACGGAATAAGAAGGGCGAAGGCATAACATCGGTTTTGCAAAATGGCGGGTTTCGTGCTTCTATGACAGTTTAGTGCAAGGTTCAAGTTTCGTTTTTCAAATGAACATTTGTGCTGAAAATCCGCCACATCGCCAAGCCGAAAACCGTTATAGGCAACCCCTCTGAACGACCGTACTAACATCAACGGACGGGCAAAAAAACGAAAGACCAAGCCCACCCACCACCCAACAAAATTTTAACGACATAAAAAAACATTTTCCAAAAACTGTTTGTTCAAATAAAAACTTTCACTAACTTTGTTGCTTATAGTCAACATTTAAAAAATGGTAAAGAAAGCGATATTGAATGACCTTGTTTCTAATCAAGACCTTATAAGTCTTGAAAAGCATTTGGTTTGCCAATATCTGAACAACAAACAACTTGACTTTACTCAAAGTCCAATTCTGACAGACTATTTTAAAGACTTTGAACAAAACACAAATTTGTTTTTTGGCGTTTCTGCATTGGAAATTGAAACGATAAAAGACCTTGAAAATCATTTGGAACTCATCATTCCGCAAACTGACAGAAAACTAAACGGTGCTTTTTTTACACCTGACTACATTATTGACTTTATCATTAACGAAGTTAAACCACAGCTAAATGACAAAAATCTTGACCCAAGTTGCGGTTGCGGAGCATTTTTAATTGGCTTAACCGATTATTATAAAAATACTTTTGACAAATCAGTAAAATCAATCGTAAAGGAAAATATTTACGGTTCAGATATTCTTGCTTACAACATTCATCGTACCAAACTTTTACTAACAATTTATGCTTTACAGCATAACGAAATTTTAGAAGAAAGCGACTTTAATTTGTACAACCAAGACAGCTTAAAAGCGGATTGGAATTTGACTTTTGATACAGTGGTTGGAAATCCGCCTTATGTAAAATTCCAAGACCTATCAGACGAAAATAGAGAGTATTTAGTGAAGAATTGGACAACCGTTGAGGGTGGTACTTTCAATCTTTATTTTGCATTTTTTGAATTAGGTTACAAGTTACTGAAACCTACAGGACGTTTAGGTTTCATTACACCAAACAATTATTTCACTTCGCTTGCAGGCGAAGCAATGCGTAGATTTTTCCAACAGAAAAAATGCGTTACAAGAATTATTGATTTTACACACAAAAAAGTTTTTGACGCTCAAACTTATACCGCTTTGACTTTCTTAAACAAACAAGAAAACGAAGCTATTACATTTGATAGAATTAAGAACGGCTATACACCAAAAGACTTTTTACCAATAGCCAACGGTTCGTCAAATTATCTGAAAGATTTAAACATAAAAAAATGGCGTTTGCTTAAAACAGATGAACAAAAAAACATCAAAACCATTGAAACAATCGGAACGCAAATCAGCAAATTGTTTGATATTTGTGTAGGCATTGCAACGCTGAAAGATGATGTGTTTTTTATTGACGGAAGTAATGAAAAAAACGGTTATTTCATTAAAACAACCGACAAAGGAACTTTTGAAATCGAAAAGGAAATAACCAAACCTGTTTATAAAATTTCTGACTTCAAAACACAAGAAGAAGCCGAACAAAATACGAGAAGAATTATTTGTCCTTATACCATAAAAGGAAAAACGACAATGCCAATTTCCGAAACGGAATTTAAAAAGCGTTTCCCAAAATGCTACGCATATTTTCTTTCCGAAAAAGAAACATTATTGGCAAGAGATAAAGGCAAAGTAAAATTTGAGCCGTTTTTTGTTTGGGGAAGAACTCAAGGTTTGGCAAAAACAGGAAAGAAAATTTTAAATCCAACTTTCAGCCAAACACCAAGATTTTTATTGATAAACGAAGAAGAAGCTTATTTCACAAACGGTTACGGCACTTTTTTCAGAGAACAGGAAACAGATACATTGTTTGCTGATAGTGTAAAACCAATTTCAAAAATTGAAAATATAGATGTGGTACAGAAAATCTTCAACTCAATTGTAATGCACTATTACGTTAGCAAAACAAGTGTTGCTATTGAAGGCGGTTATCCTTGCTATCAAAAAAATTTCATTGAAAAATTTACTATTCCCGAATTTTCGGAAATTGAAATTGAAACACTTCGCTCACTAAATGACAAAGAAGAAATTGATGACTTTTTGATTGAAAAATATCAATTGAATTTACCTGTTCCAAATCTTGCAGAATAAACATTCAGCAAATCCGAAATGAAATTCGGGAAACTCAAATTTTCAATCGTTGCGATAGAATCTTCAGGCAATAAATTATCTTGCTTCAATTCTTCGTCTGTATTGTAAACTTTTGGAATTTCTTGACTAAAATCTACAATCAGTAAACAAACTCTTTCATATTTGAAATGGTCATCAGTAGTAGATTTTCGTCCATTAACCGCCTCAAACGAAAGCAAATATTTTTCAACGTGTTTAGCAACACCGCTTATATTTTTGTATTTTACTTCGTTGTTATTCGCAGCATTGCTATCATATTCATTTACGGCAATCATATAAAATTCGCCAAGTACCATTTTTGGACAACGCAAATGTAAGTTCAACGCTTCGGCAAACGTTCTTTCATAAAGCGTATCAAAATTTTTAGCGGAACTACTCAACTGGCTTCGGACGTTGATAGACAAAGTTTTTTCAGTAAAATCAAAACCATATTTATCTTCTTTGCCGTATAAAATTCCTTGAAAATTCAATGTTTCATTTTGCTGTTCCAAGTTATTTGGAACTACACAAATATCTTGGTCTTTATTTTTGAAGAAACCCGACAACGAAAGTTCACCGTGCGACTGACTTAAAGGTGGATTTAAACATTCTGAATTTACACCATTTCGAATTAGTTCAGCTTTAGCAACTTCGTGTAACAATTTAATCGGTTTTTGACTTCTGATAAGATTATTTTTACCTTCTGTTCCCGACTTTACTATTGCTTCCTCTATGGACTTTTTAATTTCGTTTACTGCGTTTTGTAGCGTTATCAAATTCATCATTATTAAACATTTCTTTAAGGGACACACCAAGTGCAATAGCAATTTTTTCTATATTGACTATTGACACATTTCTCTGACCGTTTTCAATACTTGCGATATAACTTCTGTCCAAATCAGCCGTGTAAGCCAAATCTTTTTGAGACATCTCGGCTTTTTCCCTTAGCTCTTTTATTCGCTGACCTATTTTTAATTTTATATCCACGTTGCAAAATTGAGAATATGTTGACTATAAATCAAAGACTATAAGTAACACTTGGAAATTTATTTTGACCGACAAACAGACGAAAAATTGAATGACAGGAATGGGGCAGCCTATAACAAGGGTTCCTATGTAAAGCAACAAAAGTTATCAACAACTTTTAAAA
>DAINSR010000099.1:1496-7830 GCA_036741255.1 Flavobacterium sp. | reverse complement strand
AAAATTTGAAAAAGTCCGTGAGTACTTGTATTTATGGTGTTTTTAGCTTTCATTACGAAGTCTAATGCGTATTCGGGTTTAAAAATAGATGCTACGGCACTATTTTATTGTTTTATCATTACTTTCTCATTTCAATTAATTAATTGTTTATTTTTGCTCAAAAAATCACAAATGATACTACCCATATATGGCTATGGCGAAGCTGTTTTAAGAAAAATATGCGATGATATTGATAAAGATTATCCAAATCTAAGTGAATTTATTGCAAACATGTATGATACCATGAACAATGCACACGGAGTGGGCTTGGCTGCACCACAAGTTGGGGTACCTATTAGAGTGTTTATTGTAGATACAGCTCCGTTTTCTGATAGCGAAGACTTTTCAAAAGAGGAGGCAGCAGCACTAAAAACTTTTAAGCAAACTTTTATCAATGCTAAAATTTTAAAAGAAGAAGGACCTCTTTGGGGTTTTAATGAAGGTTGCCTTAGTATTCCTGATGTTAGAGAAGATGTTTTTAGACATGAAACGATAACTTTAGAATACTTTGATGAAAATTTTAATAAGAAAACGACTATGTTTAACGGAATTATTGCCCGTGTGATTCAGCACGAATATGATCATATTGAAGGGATATTATTCACGGATCATATTTCTACTCTAAAGCGAAAACTACTCTCAAAAAAATTAAACAATATTAGAGACGGAAAAGCTCATCCGGACTATAGAATGAAGTTTGCAAACAAAAAAGGAAGATAATTTTTTTGGTTAATTCTTTTTTTGACGTGCTGTTTTTCTCTGTGTAACTTTGTGTAATAATAGCTATTACAAAAAAAACACAAAAACACAAAAACCAAGATATGGACTATACAGCAGAAAATGAGTTGTAAAAATTATTCTTGGTTGTGTCATAGAAGTTCACAAACAACTATATCCTAGTTTATTAGAGTCAGCTTACAAGAATGTTTATGCTATTAACTAGTAAAAGCTGGATTAGATGTAGTTAAAGAAAAACCAATGACCATTATTTATAAAGATATTAAATTAGATTATGAATATAGAATGACAACAAAATCATAAAAATGGTTTTCAAATAATGTTTTAAATATTAGAATATAGCCAGTTGTTCTTAACTCATAACTTTCAAAAGCAACTATTTTTAAACATTATTTGAATTTTATTGATTGAATTACAAACTAGGAAACTGCTTTTAATCGTTGTAGCAAGTTTTTCTGTAAACTTTTTTCTGCATATTCTTGAGTAACTTTTAATGATTTTATTTTAGAACCTGGCACATCAAACATAGCATCGGTTAAAATTGCTTCGCACAAAGAACGCAAACCTCTTGCTCCAAGTTTGTATTCAAGTGCTTTTGAAACTATAAAATCTAGTGCCCCGTCTTCAATTTCTAAAATAACATTATCCATTTCAAAAAGTTTTTTATACTGTTTTACTAAGGCATTTTTAGGTTCGGTTAAAATACTACGTAAGGTGGTGGCATTTAATGGATCCATGTGGGTTAAAACAGGTAAACGTCCTATTATTTCTGGTATTAGTCCAAAATCCTTAACGTCTTTTGGTATCAAATATTGCAATAAATTTTCTGTATCAATTTGGTCTATATTAATAGATGACCTGTAGCCCACTGCTTGTCTGTTTAAACGTTTTGAAATTACTCTTTCAATACCATCAAAAGCACCTCCAGCTATAAAAAGAATGTTTTGAGTGTTTACTTCTACAAATTTTTGGTCTGGGTGTTTTCTCCCTCCTTTTGGAGGCACATTTACTACAGTTCCTTCAAGAAGTTTTAATAAGGCTTGTTGTACTCCCTCGCCACTAACATCTCTGGTTATAGACGGATTATCACTTTTTCGGGCAATTTTATCAATTTCATCAATAAAAACAATACCTCTTTCCGCTTTTTCTACATCATAATCTGCTGCTTGCAATAATCGGGTTAAAATACTTTCCACATCTTCCCCCACATAGCCCGCTTCTGTTAAAACAGTAGCATCTACAATTGCAAGAGGTACATTTAACATACGGGCAATGGTTTTTGCTACAAGTGTTTTTCCTGTTCCTGTTTGACCAACCATTAAAATATTGCTCTTTTCAATTTCTACATCATCATCAGATTTAGCTTGCGTCAATCGTTTATAGTGATTGTAAACAGCAACACTCAAGACTTTCTTAGTTTGATCCTGACCTATAACATAATCATCTAAAAAAGCTTTTATTTCCTTTGGTTTGTGCAAAACTAAATCTGATAGCAACTCAGCATTTCCAGTTTGTTTAATTTCTTCTAAAACAATACCGTGTGCCTGTTCAATGCATCTGTCGCAAATATGAGAATCTATACCAGCAATTAATAAATTAGTTTCTGGTTTTTTTCTTCCGCAAAAGGAACATTCTAAAACTTGTTTAGCCATTTTATAGTAATTTGTATGCTAACGCTTAATAAGTAGTTTGTAGAACTATTTACTAAGCATTATTTATATTAAAATTATCTTGTTAATACCTCATCAATCATTCCATACTCTTTTGCTTCAGCAGCAATCATCCAATAGTCACGTTCTGAATCTTGATATACTTTATCAAAATTTTGGTTAGAATGTTTAGCTATAATGTGATATAATTCATCTTTTAGTTTCAACATTTCACGCAAGTTAATTTCCATATCAGATGCCACTCCAGAAGCTCCTCCGCTTGGTTGATGAATCATAACACGAGAATGAGGTAATGCACTTCGCTTTCCGCTTGCACCTGCACACAATAAAACGGCTCCCATAGAAGCTGCCATTCCAGTGCAAATTGTTGCTACATCAGGCTTGATAAATTGCATGGTGTCATAAATCCCTAATCCGGCATAAACACTACCGCCAGGAGAGTTAATGTATATTTGAATATCTTTTGAAGCATCTGCACTTTCTAAAAATAATAATTGAGCCTGAACTATATTAGCAATTTGGTCATCAATCCCTGTTCCTAAAAATATAATTCTGTCCATCATTAACCGTGAAAAAACGTCAAGTTGAGAAACATTTAGCATACGCTCTTCCATGATATAAGGTGTCATGCCTTGTGGTGTAATTTGTTTCACAATTTTGTCATAATACAAATTATTTATTCCTTGATGTTTGGTTGCAAACTTTCTAAATTCTTTACCGTAGTTCATGTATAATTAGGGTTTAAAAGTTTAAAATTATTTATATTTGATATATGAAAGAAAACGTCAAACTTAATAAGTTTGACGTTCAAAGATACTTATTTTTTATGAAATTTTATTCCCCATACATTTCTTTAACAAACTCTTGATAGTTTACTTCTTTCACTTTTGCAGGAATTTTCTCAATGTACAATTCGAGTATTTTTTTACTCATGATTTGTTCTGAAAGACGTTTGACTTCATCTTGATTTGACAAAACTCGGACTACAATTCCATCTACTTCTTCATCGGAAGGACTTAGCTGGCCAAAACTTGCCATTTGTTTTTTTATTAAATCAGCTGTAAAGACTTTAAGATCATCAAAGGTTGTTTGTAAATTATTTTCTGTAATAATCTTACTTTCAATAAGCTGGTAGCGAAGTCCTTTTTCAGATTTTTCATACTCTCGTGCTGCGGCTTCCTCTGTTAAAGGCTGTTCTCCCGAATTTTGTATCCATTTTTTTAAAAAAGCTGCTGGAAGTTCAAATTTTGTGTTTTCTATTAATGATTCTGTAACATCATTTAAAAATTTTTGATTTGACTGAATAGCGAATTGCTCTTCTGCATCTTCCTTAATTTTTGCTTTTAAATCATCAACAGAGGTAATGGTGCTGTTTGCAAATAATTTGTCAAACAATTCTTGATTTAATGGAGCTAGTTCAACACTGTTAATTTCTTCAATAGTAAACGAAACCTCAACATCTAAATCATGAACTACATCATGAGGAACTTTTAAATAATTCATCAATTTGTGTGCATCATCAAACAAATTTTTAGTTCTTAAAGTAACTACATCACCTTGTTTTTTTCCTATAAACTCTTGTGCAGTTTTTTTGTCTTTAAAAATATCTAAGGCAAATGTAGATCTGCTTTGAATGTTGTGTTCTGTATTTAAAAAAGTCCCCGAAACCTCAAAACCTTCTTCTACAACATCTTTTGAAATTAACTTGCCATATTGTTTTTGAATTCTATTTATTTGCTCATTCAACATGGTGTCATCGGCTACAATTTTATAACGAACAACATTTGATCTTGATGTTAAATCTAAATTAAATTGTGGTGCTAAACCTAATTCAAATTTGAATGTAAAATCTTCTTTATCCCAGTTAAAATCATCTGTAACTTTAGGTAAAGGATTTCCTAAAATATCAAGTTTTTCTTGAAGAATATAGTTATTTAAAGAGCTTTGCAAAAATTTATTTATCTCGTCTAGTAAAACAGCTTTTCCATATTGCTTTTGTATAATACTCATGGGAACTGATCCTTTTCTAAAACCAGGTATATTGGCACTTTTTCTATAATTTGATAATATTTTAGCTACTTTGTCTGCATAATCACTTTTTGTAACTTCTACGGTAACAATCGCATTTAATGCGTCAATGTTTTCTTTTGTTATGTTCATTTGTCTATACTATTGTTTTATTAACGGTTTACCAATATTCATATAATTAAGCCATTCAAAATACAATTGATGCTTATCAATAAGCAACATGAATGTTTAGTTTTAATTGTAAAAATTGGGTTGCAAAATTACTAAAATATTATAACCAAAACAAATTTTAAATTATACCCAATTAGTGGTGGATTCAACAAGCAAATGCAACTCTTCTTAAAAAATTGCATTTACTAATTGAACTTACCCAAAGATTTTATGATTTTAGAACTTGAGTTTTTCTAAAGTTTTAAAGAATCGAGTGCTGCTTTTTCTGCTACGATACGTTCTATAACTTTTTTATGCATTTGTTTAAATTTTTTGGTTTTCGAGGCATAAAACTTATAATTTTGAAAAAAGATTGTGCTGTCTATCTTATACTTTTTAAAAATAAATTCATTAGAAACTATTTTTTTTTCGTTTAAAATGTCGGGGCTAATGTTATGTGCAGCTTGTAAGATAGTAATATCATATATTATTTCTTCCATTTGCTCATCAGAGAGTAAGTTGTCAGGCTCTGGAACAGTTTCTTCTTGACACGATATAGAACTGATACACAATAAAACAAGAATAATATTTTTCATTTTTTTATATTCTATCAAATAAAAGGCGTTTTCCAAAAATTCCTTTAGTTATCTTCCCGTTTGCATAAGCGACTTGACCGTTTACAAAGGTGTACATGACTCTTGATTTAAAATTTGTGCCTTCAAATGGAGACCACCCGCATTTATATAAAATAGTATCTTTTGACACATTCCATGGAGCATGGGGGTTTACAATAGTTAAATCGGCATAGTAACCCTCTTTAATAAAGCCACGATTCCTAATTTTAAATAATTTGGCAGGATTGTGACACATTTTTTCTACTATTTTTTCAATAGATATTTTTCCTTGCAAATGAGCCTCAAACATCGCAACGAGTGCATGCTGAACTAATGGACCTCCTGAAGGAGCTTTTAAATAAGTATTGTTTTTTTCTTCTAAAGTGTGTGGAGCATGATCTGTTGCTATTACATCTATTCTATCGTCTAACAAGGCTTTCCAGAGTGCAACTTTGTCTTGTTCAGTTTTTACAGCAGGATTCCATTTTATTAATGCCCCTTTTTTTTCATAATCGGCATCAGAGAACCATAAATGATGCAAACAAACTTCAGCTGTTATCATTTTTTGTTCCAATGGTTTTTTGTTAGTAAACAAGTCGAGTTCTTTTGCAGTAGATATGTGAAAAACATGTAATCTGGCACCCGTTTTTTTTGCTAATGATACTGCCATAGAGGAAGAAATATAACAAGCATCTTCACTTCTAATAGCTGGATGAAGGTGCATAGGGATATTTTCCCCATAGCATTCAATGTACTTTTGGGTATTTGCTTTTATTGTCTGTTCGTCTTCACAATGCACCGCTATGAGCAATTTTGTAGATTTGAAAATTTTTTCTAGGGCTTCTAAATCATCAACAAGCATATTGCCAGTGGACGAACCTAAAAAAAGTTTTAAACCAGCTACATTTTCTGGATTTGTTTTTAAAATCTCGTCTAAATTAGTGTTAGTACCCCCCATCATAAACGAATAATTTGCAACAGAAGATTGAGCGGCTATTTGGTATTTTTGTTCTAACAATTCTTGTGTAACAGCATTTGGTACGGTGTTTGGCTGTTCTATAAAAGACGTGATATCCCCAGCTACGGCAGCTGTAC
>DAINSR010000099.1:0-1486 GCA_036741255.1 Flavobacterium sp. | reverse complement strand
GGTGGCAATTGTGCCTTTGTGCGTAAGTCCGGGTTCTCTAAAATGCACCTGATCATCTATAACACCCGGCAGTAAGTAATTTCCTTCGGCATGAATTATTTTAGTTTGAGAAGATTTTAAACTGATCTGTGGGGCAATTTCTACTATAATATCATTTTCAATAAGAACATCTCCGTCTAAAATTTGTCCTTCGTTTACAATTTTGGCATTTTTAATTAAAATCAAACTCATTATAAGGTGTTAAATATTTTTTTTATTCTGAGCATTATTACTCCTATCATGGCTTCTTTTATAATACTACCACTCATTTTTGATTGACCTTTTGTACGATCTGTAAAAATAATAGGCACTTCTACAATATTTGCATTATTAATATAGGCTCTGTATTTCATTTCAATTTGAAACGCATAGCCAATAAACTTCACTTTTTTTAAGTTAATACCTTGCAGTACATTTTTTTTATAACAAATGAAACCAGCGGTAGCATCTGCAATTTTCATTCCAGTTATTAACCGCACATAAACAGAGGCAAAATAAGAGAGTAACACCCTGCTCAAAGGCCAGTTAACCACATTTACACCTGTTGAATATCTAGAACCAATAGCTACATCAGCTCCATTCTGGCAGGCATTGTAGAGCTTTTCTAGGTCTTGTGGATTGTGCGAAAAATCGGCGTCCATCTCAAAAACATAATCATAATCATTTGCTAATGCCCATTTAAAACCATGGATATAGGCAGTACCTAAACCTAATTTCTTTTTCCTAACCTCAACAAACAACCTATTAGGATAGTCGCTTTTACATTCTTTTACTTTTTGAGCAGTACCATCGGGCGAATTGTCATCTACTATTAAAACATCAAACAAGGACGGCAAATTTAAAACAGTTTGCACTATGTTTTCAATGTTTTCAATTTCATTAAATGTGGGGATTATGACAATTTTTTTACTCATCTGCTCATTTAAAATATTATGCAAAAGTAGTCTTTTTGATATTAATTTTAAAGAAGCTGTATAAAAAGTAGTTGCTTTGTCAAGCTGAACTTGTTTCGGCTTCTAAAATAATTGATTACAAAGGGTTCAAGATTATAAAACGAATTCTGTTTGACAAAAATTATACTTTTAAACTTAAAACACGCATTAGACTTCGTAATGAAAGCTAAAAATGCTGTAAAAATAAGTGCTCACGGACTCTTTTTAAATTTTGTAATATGATAATATTTTAAGATTTTGAAAAGGAGCAAGTGCTTATTTTTGAAGTAGTTTTAGTTTGTAATAGATTTGTTTCGCCAGTTCGAGCAGAGCTCTCGGGTCTAATGCGTATTTTGAGTTCAAATAGAACGCAAAAAACACTTTTTTTTGAGTTTATTAAATATCGTTCTACTGGTTTTTGTGTGAATATCCGTCAAGATCTCCGTGAAAAAATAGAATGGCAGTTCTAAAATTTTGTTTATTTCTATATCCACGACCTATTCGTTTTAGTTCTT
>DAINSR010000098.1:0-7848 GCA_036741255.1 Flavobacterium sp. | reverse complement strand
TGATGAAAGCTAAAAATACAATAAAAATAAGTACTCACGGACTTTTTTAAATTTTATAATATAGTAATATTTTAAGATTTTAAAAAGGAGTAAGTGCTTATTTTTGAAGTAGTTTTAGTTTGTAATAGATTTCTAATGCGTATTTTGGGTTAAAAATCATTTTGTAATAAGAAAGTGTTTTTAGAAAGATGTACCACTTTATCTTTTTGAGTGAACTAATCACAAGAAACACTAAAATTAAACCTTGCTATTGTTTAGAAATTAAATAAAAAGTGCTAATTTTTATTTTACTTTATTTACCTCGGTAATATATTTTTCTAATGCTCCTGTCATAGAAGGAGTTTCTGGCGAAGGGGCAAAAATATTAACATTCAGACCATGATCTTCAGCTTCTTTTTTTGTAGAAGCACCAAAAACGGCAATGCGAGTGTTGTTTTGTTTAAAATCTGGAAAATTTTTGAATAGTGATTGAATCCCAATTGGACTAAAAAAAGCTAAAATATCATAATAAACATCTTTTAAATCAGATAAATCACTCATAACTGTTTTGTAAAATATGGCTTTTGTCCAATTTAAATTTAAGTCGTTTAAAACAACAGAAACATCATCATTTAAGCTATCTGTAGTGGGAAGTAAAAATTTTTCGTCTTTATATTTTTTAAATATGGGTGTGAGATCTTTAAAGTCTTTTTGACCCACATATATTTTACGCTTTCTATAAATAACATATTTTTGTAGATATACGGCAATAGCCTCTGATTGACATACGTATCTCAAATCTTCAGGCACTTTATATCGCATCTCTTCTGCAATTCTAAAAAAATTATCTATGGCATTTCTACTAGTTAAAATAATAGCAGTATAATTTTTTAAGTCTATTTTTTGCTGTCTCACTTCTTTAGCCGAAACTTCTTCTACATGAATAAATGGTCTAAAATCAATTTTTACTTTCAACTTATTTTGCAATTCAAAATAGGGAGAATTTTCAACTTTTGGTTCAGGCTGAGAAACCAAAATTGTTTTAACTTTTAAGTTTGACATATAATCACTCTATTTATTAACAAACCAATAATACATAAAATAATATGGTCCTATTTCAAGGGTGCAAAGATACAAAATAAAATAAAAGAATTTACTCAGAATTATTTTTTGATAATATATTATGGAACGTATATAAGAATATATCATTAAAATACCTGAAACCGTAACAAAAGCTAGAATAATTTTAGTGTTTAAAAGCAAATTGTAGTAAAAAAAAACAGCAAATGGCAAAAAAATAATACCAATATAAGTTCTATAAACTACTTTTTTTAAATTTAAAGTTTCTAAAAAATCTTCTATATCAAAGGTTGTAGCAATAATTTTTTCAAAGTAAAATTTGAATAAAATAAACACCCCAAGACTTGTAAAAATTTGTATAAATGAAACCCAATTGTATTTTGTGGTATATTTAAAGTAACTGAGAAAAATTAGTATCAAAAAAGAAAAACTAACCAACTGTATTACAAAAAGGACAACAGTAAAAAAACTATATAAATTTGAAGTATCTCTATATATAGATTCATATTTTTTTGAAAAAGGTAATCTCAAAAATTCATTAAATTGCAATTCATTTTGAGATTTTACTATTGCAATCAATACAAAGCAAAACAAAAAAATCAGCGTTGCCCAATCTTTATTTTCTACAACTCGCAATTTAAATTCTAATGCCAACATAATTTAACTATAAAAGTAAAAAAATAAATATCAATTATAACAGAGTATAGGGTTATTAAAGTAATTAAAAAAACCCTAAAACCTTTAAATTTAGGCTTTAGGGTTTTTATTTGTGCGGGTAAAAGGACTCGAACCTTCACACCTTGCGGCACCAGATCCTAAGTCTGGCGTGTCTACCAATTTCACCATACCCGCTAGATATAATGTATAAATATTTGGTTTGCAAATATAAAAATATTTCTTGTATAAATTAAAATTCTTAATTTTTTTTAATCCCTATTTTTTTGTATTTTTGAATTATACATAATAGTTACTAATATGAATAATATCAAACAATACATTCAAGAACATAAAGAACGTTTTATAAATGAATTAATAGAATTGTTAAAAATACCTTCTGTAAGTGCTGATAGTGCTTATAATTTTGATGTTATAACAACAGCTCACATGGTTAAAGAAAGCTTAGAAAAAGCAGGTTGTGAGTTAGTAGAATTGTGTGAAACCCCAGGATATCCAATTGTATATGGCGAAAAAATAATTGATAAATCCCTACCCACTGTTCTTGTATATGGACATTATGATGTGCAACCCCCAGACCCAATGGAACTGTGGTCGTCTCCTCCTTTTGAACCTGTTATAAAATCTACAGAAATTCATCCTGAAGGTGCCATTTTTGCACGTGGTGCATGCGATGACAAAGGTCAGATGTATATGCACATAAAAGCATTTGAATATATGATTGCAAATAACTGCCTGCCGTGTAATGTAAAGTTTATGATTGAAGGAGAAGAAGAAGTGGGATCTAAAAACTTGAGCTGGTTTGTGGAACAAAATCAACATAAACTTGCAAATGATGTAATATTAATTTCAGATACTGGAATCATATCAAACACGCAGCCCTCTATAACAACGGGTATTAGAGGTCTGAGCTATGTAGAAGTAGAAGTAACAGGACCAAATAGAGATTTGCACTCTGGGTTATATGGTGGAGCCGTAGCAAACCCTATTAACATACTTTCAAAAATGATTGCATCGCTTCATGATGAAAATAATAAAATTACAATTCCTGGATTTTATGATAAAGTAATTGAATTATCTTTAACCGAAAGGGCTGAAATGGCAAAAGCTCCTTTTTCATTAGAAGCATATAAAAAAGCTCTAAATATAGAAGATGTGTATGGCGAAACTGATTATACAACTAATGAAAGAAACGCCATACGCCCTACTTTAGATGTTAATGGAATTTGGGGGGGATACATGGGAGAAGGAGCTAAAACCGTTATCCCAAGTAAAGCATTTGCAAAAATTTCAATGCGATTAGTACCAAGTCAAGACTGGGAGGAAATTACAAACTTATTTAAAAATCATTTTGAGAGTATTGCTCCCAAGTGTGTAAAAGTTGTAGTTAAGCCTCATCATGGTGGTCAAGGATATGTTACCCCAACGGACAGCATAGGATACAGAGCGGCAAATATGGCTTACACAGAAACCTTTGGCATACCTGCAATTCCTGTTCGATCTGGAGGTAGTATTCCTATTGTAGCTTTGTTTGAAAAAGTATTGAAGTCAAAATCAATTTTAATGGGATTTGGTTTAGATTCTGATGCTATTCATTCTCCTAATGAGCATTTTGGAGTTTTTAACTATTTAAAAGGCATTGAAACAATTCCGTTGTTTTATAAATATTTTGTAGAACTATCCAAATAAGTTTAATCAACTTATTTATAAATGGCTAAATCTTGATATTAACAGTATTTTGTTTCAATAATAAATAGTTCACATGAATTATCTGAAAGTAATCCAATGTTTAAAAAAAGCAGTTTTTTGATGATGCGTTCTTTAATGCGTCTATGTGTTTTATGATAATTGGTTTTGTAAAAGCTTCTATGTGTTTCTTGTGATGAAAATCTGACCCCACAAAATCAACCATTTTATGCTCCAATAATTTGTCTAATGTTTTTGCCACGTGTTTTCCATAATATCCCGTGGATGATAGTAAATTGACTTGAAACAAACATCCTTGTTGTTTTAATTTTTGATAAGCACTAAAATTAGCATGATAAAACAAATATCGTTCTGGATGGGCAAGTATAGGCTTATATCCGGATAGTTGTAACTGAAAAATAAAATCAAACAACTGAATAGGAGGATTAATGTATGACATTTCTACTAATACATAATTATCCTTGAGCGTTAACAGTTTTTTTTTCTCTAATAATGAAATAAAATAATCATCTAAAAAATATTCTGAAGCAGCTTTTAAATCAATATTATTAGTGAGTTGTCCCACGTTTTTTTTAACATATTCTAATGAAGTTGTAATAGATTGTGGAGTATTATTCCAAATATTTTGAATGGTGTGAGGTGTTGTAATTATTTTTTTAAACCCAAATGAAATCATGTTTTCAATTAAATATACGGTATCCTCTAGTGTTTTTGCACCATCATCTATACCCGGTAAAACATGTGAATGTATGTCAGTAAAGTTGCTGGGAATACAATCAGGGAGGTAGTGTTTTCTTTTGAATATGGATATCACTTTTTTTTTGCAAAAATACATTTTTTGTTTGAAAATGTTTAATTCTTTTTTTGAAGTGTTATTTTTTTGCCTGTGTATTCTAAGATACTTTAACCCGTTTTTATGGAATTATACCCGATATAGATTCTACAATTTGTGGTACTTGATTAACCTTAAATTGTAAAGATAAAAGGTATGAATTATTTTCTCTTTTTAGGGCTAATGAACCTACTGAAACACTAAAATATCCCGCCTGACCTTTGCAATAACAGTGTCTTCCAAAAAGCATATTCGTTTTTTGAAGCTCCTCATTTTTTAATGTCAATTCGTTAGTGCTGTTTTGAATTTCAAATAAGAGTTCTTCACTATAATTAGCATCTTGTAGAGTATTATCTGTATTTTTTTTATATTGAAATGCAATAACCGATGTAGAAAAATTATCTTCCAATAAATAATATTTAAACCCCAATTCATCTGATTTTACCAGTAGTTTTTTATTTTTATGTAAGACTAAATGACAAGTACCTTCTGCTGGGCAGCTATCTGTTTTTTCTCTGTATAGTGATGTATTATCTGTTGGTTTTTTTGTACTCACACAGCTTAAAACACTTATATATAGTACTATTATAATATATTTTCTCACAATTATTTTTGTTAAATGTAATTTATCCGCTATCACTTTCCGTTGTATAGATTCATGGTTTCCTGCAACCCTGAAAGCACAAAACTATTTATAATTTCTGCCGATAATGTAAGTCGTTCTTCTAACTTAGATAGTTCTGTTTCATTCCATTCGCCTAAAACATAATTTACTTGTTGCCCTTTTTTAAATTGATCACTAATTCCAAATCTAAAACGGGGGTATGCAGCAGTATTTAAAATTAGTTGTGTGTTTTTTAATCCATTGTGTCCGCCATCTGATCCTTTCCCTTTTATTCTAATAGTACCAAAAGAAAGATTTAAGTCATCTGTAATAACAAGCAGGTTTTCTAAAGGAATGTTCTCTTTATCTAACCAATATTTAATTGCTTTTCCGCTTAAATTCATAAACGTATTTGGTTTTAATAAAAAAATCGTTTTCCCTTTAACCTTATGCTGAGCTATATCGCCAAGTTTTGCAGTTTGAAACTCAATTTGTTCTTTTTTTGCATATTGATTGAGTATTTTAAAACCAATATTGTGTCTTGTATTTACATACTGCGGACCAATATTTCCTAAACCAACAATTAAAAATTTATTCATGATGGTATTTATTCAGATTGATTTTTTAAGAATTTAAAACTAAGATTATTTTAAAAAAAAATTGTCCCACAGTTAATACCATGAGACAACATATATATATTTGCAAAATAAAAAATTATTTCTTTTTTGCAGGTGTTTTTGCAGCTTTTGCAGCCTCTTGAGCAGCTTTCATTGCCGCACGAGAAATTCTAACCTGACAGACTACTGTGTTGTCTGGGTGCATAAACTTGAAATTATTTGTTTCTAGTTTTGTAATATAAAGTTTATTACCCATTTCAAGAGATGTAATATCTGCAGTAACAAAATCCGGTAAATCCTTTGGTAATGCTTTTACTTTTAAACGTCTTTGTGCTAATCTAAGTACTCCCGCCATAACTCCTGGAGATTTTCCAGTAATTTTTACAGGAACTTCCATGATAATTTCTCTGCTGTCTTGAAGTTGGAAAAAATCAATATGAAGAATTTTGTCTGATATTGGGTGAAACTGAATGTCTTGCAAAATAGCAGCAATAGTTTTACCTTGTAGTTCAATTTCAACAGTGTGTGCATTTGGTGTATAAACCAATCCTTTAAATGCTCTTTCGTCTGCTGAAAAATGCACTGGTTGGTCTCCACCGTATATAACACACGGAACCAATCCAGCATCACGTAAGGCTTTTGTTGCTTTTTTGCCTACGCTTTCTCTTTCTTGTCCTTTAATTGTAATTGACTTCATTTTAAATATATATAGTTAATAAAAATACTTGTTTGCACTATTTTGTGTTTGTTTTAAAAATGGATTTACATTAAAAACTTACTACTAATAGAATTGTTGTTTTGTACCATGTGCATCACTTCTGCAAATAATGGGGCACAGCTTAAAACTCTTATTTTGTTTGATTGCCTTTTTAACGGAATAGAATCAGTAACTATTAATTCTAAAAGTCTAGAATTTTCTATTTTTTCATAAGCTTCGCCAGAAAGTATTGCATGTGTGCAAATAGCTCTAACGCTAACAGCCCCCTTTTCAATCATTAAATCGGCAGCTTTTGCTAAGGTACCACCAGTGTCTATCATATCATCAACTAACACAACATTTTTTCCTTGCACATCGCCTATGAGTTCCATAGTATCAATAACATTTGCAGCTTTTCTTTGTTTGTAACAAATGACAACTTCAGATTCTAAAAATTTTGAATAGGCATAAGCCCTTTTAGACCCCCCCATATCTGGAGAAGCAATGGTTAAATTGTCTAAATTTAAACTTTTTAGATAGGGTAAAAATATAGTTGAGGCAAATAAATGATCAACGGGTTGTTCAAAAAACCCTTGAATTTGATCGGCATGCAAGTCCATGGTCATTATTCGTGTGGCTCCTGCAGCCTCTAGTAACTTTGCTACTAATTTTGCTCCTATGGGTACACGAGGCTTATCCTTTCTGTCTTGTCTTGCATATCCAAAATACGGAATAACTGGAGTGATGTGCCTAGCCGAGGCTCTTTTTGCTGCATCAATCATTAAAAGTAATTCAAATATATTATCGGCAGTAGGAAATGTGGAACAAACAATAAAAACACGCAATCCTCTTATTGACTCTTCAAATGAAGGTTGCATTTCTCCATCACTAAATCTTGAAAACGTAACTTTACCAAGTGGAACGCCATAATTTTTGGCAATTTGTTCTCCAAGGTAAATGCTTTGAGAACACGCAAAAATTTTTGCTTCTGGTTCTTGATTAGACATTTGTAGTAGTTCGATTTAATTAGATATAATTTTTACAAAAATCAATACAATAAAATTTTATTAATTTAATAAGATAATTATATATAATGTGTTAGTTCTGTATTGTTTTAACGAAGTGCAAATTTAGGAATTAATTTTAACTCTGAAAGGATTTTTAGAGTATTTTTATTTTTTAAATAAAATAATTATTACATTTGCATTCTGAAAATAATAAGCCTTGGTGGCGGAATTGGTAGACGCGCACGACTCAAACTCGTGTTCTTCGGAGTGTGGGTTCGATTCCCACCCAAGGTACACAAAAAAAATCTTTATTGCAATTTAAGGTATTTAGAATTAGTATTCAGATAAAAAACAATAAGCCGAGCATTTGCAAGGCTTTTATGTTTTTATAAAGAGATGTTTTCAAAAGTTCCTGAAGTTCCTTGTCGCTTATGTTTTCCTTGTCTGATTTATCTTAAGGACACCTCTAAAAACTTGTTTTGTCATCACAGCCGTCCGAAAGTTTTTCAAAAACGCTAAAAAAACTTTGTTAAGTCCCTGTTTATAGGGGCAAACTTGTTTGAGGGCTGGAATTATCTTTGTTGAAGAGTGTGTCTTCAGGTGGTTTTTTTGCTTTTTTCACAATGGGTTTTAGCTCGTTACAGAGGTAA
>DAINSR010000097.1:0-7954 GCA_036741255.1 Flavobacterium sp. | reverse complement strand
AAGATGAGTTAGAAAAAATTAAAGAACAAGTGCTTAATGTGTTATAAAATAGTTGCTAAATAGCAATAAACCTTTCATCCAAAAAATAATTTACAATTTACAAAAAACATGGCAAAAGGAAAATTATTTGTATTCTCTGCTCCGTCTGGCTCAGGAAAAACAACCATAGTGCGTCATTTATTGGCACAACCCGATTTAAACTTAGAATTTTCCATTTCATGCACCACACGTGCCGCACGTGGCGAAGAGGTTAACGGAACAGATTATTATTTTATTTCTTGGGACGAGTTTAAAAAACACATCAAAGCCGAAGATTTTGTAGAATGGGAAGAGGTTTATACTGATAATTTTTATGGTACTTTAAAAACAGAAGTAGAACGAATTTGGGCAAAGGGAAAGCACGTCATTTTTGATATTGACGTAGCAGGAGGATTGCGTATTAAAAGTAAATTTCCTAATGAAACTTTAGCCGTTTTTGTAAAACCACCCAGTATAGACGAACTCAAACGAAGACTAAAACAGCGTTCTACAGAAAGTGAAGACAAAATTAATATGCGTATTGCAAAAGCATCTGTGGAATTAGCCACCGCACCGCAATTTGACACTATTATCAAAAATTATGATTTAAACGAAGCTAAGGAACAAGCCTATAATTTGGTTAAAAATTTTATTAGTAAACCACAAGCTTAACAAAAAAATACAAACTACTTTTGTGCATATTTATAAACTTTGAAAATACACCACTCCATATTTGATTTTGAATCAACCAAAAAAACAATTGTTACCCTTGGCACTTTTGATGGTGTGCATTTAGGGCATCAAAAAATTCTTAAAAAACTTGTGGATCAAGCACAACTAAACAACTATGAAAGTGTTTTGCTAACTTTTTTTCCGCACCCAAGAATGGTTTTAAAGCAAGATGAAAAAATTCAATTGCTCAATACTATCAATGAAAAAGTAAAGTACATCAAAAATATGGGAATAAATCATTTGATCATTCATCCGTTTGATGCTACTTTTTCTGAACTTTCTGCTGAGGATTTTGTTGAAAAAATACTTGTAAACCAGCTCCAAATGGCAAAAATAATCATTGGATATGACCATAAATTTGGTAAAAATAGATCGGCAGACATTCATGATTTAACTAACTTAGGTAAAAAATACCGTTTTGATGTAGAACAAATTTCAGCACAAGAACTAAACGACATTTCCATCAGCTCCACAAAAATTAGAAAAGCACTACTTAATGGCGACATAGAACTGGCAAACTCTTATTTGGGCTATGAATATGAATTAACAGGAACGGTGGTGGACGGACAAAAAATAGGACGAACTATCAACTTCCCAACAGCTAATTTAAAAATAACCGAAGACTATAAATTAATACCAAAAAATGGGGTTTATGTCGTTTCATGCACCATTCAAGGCAAACTTGTTTTTGGCATGCTAAACATTGGTAAAAACCCCACAGTCAACGGATTAAATAATTCTATTGAAGTGCATTTTTTTAATTTTAACCACAATTTGTATCACACTCAGTTAAGTTTGTGTTTGCTCACTCGCATTAGAAATGAACAAAAATTTGATTCGCTCATTGACCTGAAAAACCAACTCATTTTAGATAAAGAATATGCCTTAAATTTTATTGAAAACTATATTAAGCCCATGCCATAAAACATTTTTTTGCAAAAAATACAGATTTTCTACAACACAATAATTAATTGACATAATTGCTCTTTCACTGGTTTTTATTTGGAGCTATTTCCCGCTTTTCGTTACAATCTTTTTTGTTCGTTCCTCTCAAAAAAGGATTTCCACTACAATCGGGGCTATGGATTTAGGGCACAAAAGATAAAGCAGGGTAACTGCTCTTCAGTTTCGTTAATTTTTTAAAACCCTATTCAAATAAGTTTGCTTACTATATTTCTTGTCTCAATTAATAACAATTGATTAACTGTACCAAAACAACCCTACAAAAAAAATTGACATGCTTGCGGGTATTTTAAAGAACTAAGCATTCAATTTTATACCTTTGTAATTATAAAAAAATTACTATGTTACAAATTCAATATATCAGAGAAAACAAACAAGAAGTTATTACGCGTTTAGCAAAAAAAAATATAGAGGCACAAGCTGTTATAGAAACAGTAATAAGCCTTGACGAAAAAAGAAGAGCAACACAAGTTGCCCTAGATTCAATACTTACTGAATCTAATAAAGTGTCTAAAGACATAGGCGATTTAATGCGAAATGGTGAAAAAGCAAAAGCCGAAGTCTTAAAATTAAAAACAGCCAATTTTAAAGAACAAACCAAGCAGCTTACAGAAACACTAGCACAAACTACTCTTAAACTTGAAGAAGAATTATATAAACTGCCCAATTTACCTCATGAAACCGTGCCTTTTGGAAAAACAGCCGACGATAACGAAACCGTTTTTAAACACGGTGAAATTCCCACACTTTTTGATGGAGCACTACCGCACTGGGAGTTGATTAAAAAATATGATATCGTAGATTTTCAACTGGGTACAAAAATAACAGCTCCTGGTTTTCCTGTCTATAAAGGAAAAGGAGCCAAACTACAAAGAGCTTTAATAGCTTATTTTCTTGATAAGAATATTGACGCTGGTTATCAAGAATATCAAGTACCCCATTTAGTTAATGAAGCATCAGCTTTTGGAACAGGACAACTGCCCGACAAAGACGGACAAATGTATCATGATGCTAAAGATAATTTATATTTAATTCCAACTGCCGAAGTTCCGGTTACAAATATTTTTAGAGATGTTATTTTGCAAGAACAAGATTTACCCATTTTAGCAACAGCTTATACGCCTTGTTTTAGAAGAGAAGCCGGTTCATGGGGAGCTCATGTAAGAGGTTTAAATCGTTTGCATCAATTTGATAAAGTAGAGATTGTGCGTATAGAACACCCAAAAAAATCTTATGAAGCACTAGAAATGATGGTAGAGCATGTAAAAAATATTTTAAACGAATTAAAATTACCCTACAGAATTTTGCGTTTGTGTGGAGGAGATATGAGTTTTGCCTCTGCCTTAACTTATGATTTTGAAGTATATTCCACCGCTCAAGAACGATGGTTAGAAATTAGCTCTGTGTCTAATTTTGAAACCTTTCAGGCTAATAGATTAAAACTACGATTTAAAGATAAAGACGGAAAAAACCATTTGGCACACACTTTAAACGGTAGCTCTCTAGCACTCCCTAGAGTTTTAGCAGGTATTTTAGAAAATTATCAAACACCAAACGGCATTGTAATCCCTGAGGTACTCAGACGATATACTGGTTTTGATGTAATTGCATAACTTTTGGTTATTTTAAAACCCTCTTTTTAAGAATTTAAGCCTATTCAAATTAAAATGAGCAAAAAAATTAGTGTTGTTCTGTTTCTTTTTTATTCTTTGTTTGTAATGGCACAATCAGAGCAACTCGCCTATAATTATTTTGACAAAGGGGAGTATGAAAAAGCCATTTCACTGCTAGAAGATTTAGTAAAAAAACAACCTTATAATTATACTTTTGTTCAAAAAATGGTAACCTGTTACCAGCAGTTAAAACAATATGACAAAGCAGAAAAAGCAATTATAGAGCATTTAAAAACTTCAAAAAACCCCAGTGTTTATATAGATTTAGGCTATAATTATCAGTTGCAAAAAAATCAAACAAAAGCAACAGAAAACTACAATTTGGCACTTAATGAAATACAACGTCAGCCTAATTATGCTTATTCAATAGCCGCAGCTTTTGAACAAAAAACACTCTTAGACTGGGCAATAAAAGCTTATGATGTGGGTAAGAAAACCAATCCAAACTTGAATTTTGATTACCAGGTGGCTCTTATAAACGGGCAAATGGGAAATTTAGAACTCATGGTAGAAAAATTACTCGACTTTTCTTACAGCTATCCAGATAATACTGCCGTTGTTCAAAATCAACTGGCTCGTTTTATTACTGAAGATTCTCAAGGAAACTTTCAAAATTTCATAAAAAAGTCGCTCCTCACAAGAGTTCAAAAAAACCAAGATATTTTTTGGAATCAGTTTTTGAGTTGGTTCTTTGTTCAACAAAAAGATTATGCTAAAGCCTTTACGCAAGAAAAAGCTATCTATAAACGAAATCCCGAAGGTTTTTATAACATCATCAACCTTGCAAAATTTGCAAAAGACGATAACGATAATGAAACCGCAAAGACTATTTTTCAGTTTATTTTAGAAAACACATCAGATTTTGGGTTGCAACTATTTGCTCACAATTTTGTTATTTCCATGGAAATAGAAGAAGCATCACCAGCTCATTATCCAGTTATTAAACAAAAAATAGAAAGCCTGCTCAAACAATATGGCATTTCAACAAACACATTAGAACTACAAATTTTATCGGCTCATTTTGATGCTTTTTATCTTAAAGAATTTGAAAAAGCAAAAACCACACTTCAAAACAGCTTGAGCTTAAATCTTTCGCCCAGACAAGAAAGCGAAATCAAAATGGAATTAGCAGACATTCTCGTTCTTGATGAAAAATTTAATCAGGCCATTTTATATTATGCACAAATTTCAGAAACACTTCAGAACGATCAAAAATCGCACGAAGCCAGTATGAAAATGGCAAAAACCAGCTACTATAAACAAGATTTTGACTGGGCACTGCAACAAGTAAAAGTTTTAAAACAATCTTCTAGTTTATTAATTGCAAATGATGCTATTGAATTGTTTTTACTTATTAGCGACAACACCGCAGAGGACAGCACACATGTGGCATTAAAAGCGTTTTCTAAAGCAGATTTTTGTGTCTATCAAAATAAAAACGAAGAGGCTTTATCCCAATTTTTAGATATCTTACAAAAATATAAGGGCAATGTTATTGAGGCTCAAACATTGTTAAAAATTGCCCAAATTTATGAAAAAAAGACAGACTTTTCAAACGCTTTAAGTTATTATAAACAAATACTAAACCATCACACTGAAAGTATTTTTATAGACGAAGCTTTGTTTTTTAGTGCAGAACTATATAGAAAACAACTCAACCAGCCCGAAGTTGCAAAACCCTTATATGAAAAAATAATTTTTGAACACCCAGATAGTATTTATTTTACCGAAGCCCAAAAACAATTTAGACTATTGCGAGGCGATACTCTTTAAAAAAACACCAAATTCTAATTTTTTAACTTCAAAATGATTATTTATAACGTTACTATAAACATAGAACAATCTATACAAGAACAATGGCTTCAATGGATGCAAAACAAACATATTGCAGATGTTTTAGCCACAGGAATATTTAACAACGCCCGACTTGTAAAGGTTTTAGTAGATGAAGACGACGGGGTTACTTATTCTGTTCAGTATTTTTGTGATTCTAAGGCTAAATTAAACGAATATTACAAAAAGTACGCTCACCGGTTACAACAAGATGCTCAAGCACTTTTTGGCAATAAAATCATAGCTTTTAGAACCGAACTTGAAGTACTGGGCGAATATTTTAATGCCGAAAACTAATTTTTTATAACGCCTCAATTTCTAAAGTTTTAACATCAAAAAATGTCAGTAAAAGCAAAAAAACATTTAGGGCAGCATTTTTTAACAGATGAGGCTATTGCCCAAAAAATTGCCAACACGCTGTCTTATTCTGGATATCAAAAAACTTTAGAAATAGGACCCGGAATGGGCGTTTTAACAAAATACTTATTGCAAAAACCCACAGAAACATTTGTTATAGAAATAGATGCAGAATCTGTGTTATATCTTCAAAATAACTACCCCAGTTTATCACAAAATATTATATCAAAAGATTTTTTAAAATATAATTTAAACGATGTTTTTAATGGAGCATCTTTTGCCATTATAGGAAATTTTCCTTACAATATATCATCGCAAATCCTTTTTAAAGCCATAGAAATGCGAAATCAAGTTCCAGAATTTGCTGGAATGTTTCAAAAAGAAGTGGCATTGCGTATTTGCGAAAAAAAAGGCAGTAAAGTTTATGGCATTTTATCTGTTTTAACTCAGGCTTTCTATGATGCTGACTATTTGTTTACAGTGCCTCCCACGGTTTTTAATCCACCCCCAAAGGTAGATTCAGGCGTAATAAAACTAACCCGAAAAAAAAATTATACCTTGCCCTGCAACGAGAAATTGTTTTTTAGCGTTGTAAAAACTGCCTTTCAGCAACGAAGAAAAACACTCAGAAATAGCTTAAAAACATTCTCTTTTTCAAATAGTTTAAAAGAAGATAGTATCTTTGACCTAAGACCCGAGCAACTTTCAGTAGAACAGTTTATAGAAATTACCCAAAAAATTGCAGCCAATGGAGTTTAAAATCAGCAAAGAATTAATTACAAAAATTGAATATCTAATTAAAGAAAACAAAGAACAAGAACTACACGACTTGCTCTTAGATATTCATTTTGCTGATATTGCCGAAATAATGGACGAGCTAGAAAGTCATGAAGCTAGCTACATATTTAACACCTTAGATTCTGAAAAAACAGCCGAAATTCTGTTAGAACTAGATGAAGACGTTAGAGAAAAAATCTTGAGCAATTTAACACCCAAAGAAATTGCAGAAGAGCTAAATGAACTAAGCACAGACGATGCTGCCGATATTATTGCCGAACTTTCTGAAGAAAAAAAAGAACAAGTAATTTCTGAACTTGAAGATGTAGAACACGCAAAAGATATTGTTGATTTGTTGCGTTATGACGAAGATTCTGCAGGGGGGTTAATGGCAAAAGAATTAGTAAAAGTAAACGAAAACTGGAACGTGCTCACCTGTGTAAAAGAAATGCGGGCACAAGCAGAAAATGTAACTCGGGTGCATTCTATCTATGTAGTAGATGACGAAGGAAGATTAAAAGGGCGTTTGTCTTTAAAAGATTTACTCACAACCTCCACAAAAACACCCATTAGCGAAATATATATCCCAAAAGTGGATTATGTAAAAGTAACCACAGAAAACGTGGAAGTAGCCCGAATCATGCAAAAATATGACCTCGAGGCTATTCCTGTTGTAGATGAACTAGGACGTCTTGTGGGAAGAATCACCATAGACGACATTGTAGATGTTATTAAAGAAGAAGCAGACAAAGATTATCAACTTGCAGCAGGTATTTCTCAAGATGTAGAAGCAGACGACAGCATTTTTGAACTCACAAAAGCCCGTTTACCTTGGCTTGTTTTAGCTCTTTTGGGAGGTTTTGTTTCAGTATATGTATTGGGTTTATATGAACCCGCCTTAAAAAGTCATGCCGAATTGTTTTTCTTTACGCCACTAATAGCTGCCATGGCAGGAAATGTGGGCGTTCAATCATCGGCAATTATTGTGCAAGGTTTAGCAAACAATGCCTTGTCTGGATCATTAATCAACAGACTTTTAAAAGAATTATCTCTCAGTCTTTTAAACGGCTGCATTTTATCCATTTTGCTGGTTTTGTGTAGTCATTTTGTTTTAAATATAGAATACATCATAGGAATTACTGTGGCTCTTGCCTTGCTATCTGTAATTATAACAGCCTCTTTAATAGGCACATTTATACCCATTATCCTTGATAAATATGGCGTTGACCCAGCACTTGCCACAGGTCCTTTTATTACAACTAGTAACGATATCTTAGGTATAATTATCTTTTTTTCAATAGCAAAAGCCGTACTCGGATTTTAATACCGATTATGTATTCAATATAGTCCAATAAAAATGGACTATTTTCATACTATATCGGCATTATACCATAAACTATTGGACTATTTTACAAATGTTATTGGTATAAGATTACTTTTGCTTACGTTTTTCTTCACATACAGTTCCTGCTTTTTGTCCTATCTTTTATTTTTTCTAAAAAATAAAAAGATACCCCTAATTCAGGGTTCAAAAAAAAGAATTAACCCCAAAATACGCATTAGACTTCGTGATGAAAGCTAAAAATACAATAAAAATAAGT
>DAINSR010000096.1:0-7964 GCA_036741255.1 Flavobacterium sp. | reverse complement strand
AAAAATTCCCGTACATTCTGCCACTACATCAACATTTACATCTTTTTCATCCCACTGAATTAATTTAGGGTCTTTTTGAGCAGTTACTCGTATATACTTGTTGTTTACAAATAGTTTTCCTTCTTTTACTTCAACAGTTCCATTGAAACGACCGTGAACTGAGTCATATTTTAATAAATAAGCCAAGTGATCTACATCTAATAAATCATTTATGGCTACAACTTCTACGTTATCTCTATTGAACGATTCTCTAAATACAATTCGTCCAATTCTACCAAATCCGTTAATTCCTAATTTTACTTTTGACATTTTTAATTGTTATTAATATTATTGTTATTTTAATTTGTTAAGATTAAGTTGACATGATTTCTGAAACTCTAACAAGTTCTAAATCAATTTCAGACACACCTTTAATAGCTTGTTCTAAGGGAGTAAGTTCAACTTTATCATTTAAAAGTCCCACCATAAAGTTTGATTTACCTTCTAAAATAGATTCTACAGCCTTTACACCATAACGTGAGGCTAAAACCCTATCAAAACAAGAAGGTGCTCCACCACGCTGCATGTGCCCTAAAACGGAAACTCTTACTTCATATTCTGGTAAATTATCTTCTACATAGTCTTTTAGTTCAAAAACGCTTTTGCCAATTTTGTCTCCTTCAGAAACTACCACTATACTAGATGATTTTCCTTTTGCCTTACTTTTTCGTAACGACTCTAAAAGGCGTTCTAAACCAAGGTCTTCTTCAGGAATTAAAATTTCTTCGGCACCCGCACCAATTCCAGCATTGAGAGCAATATGACCAGCATCTCTACCCATTACTTCAACAAAGAAAAGACGGTTGTGAGAACTAGCAGTATCTCTAATTTTATCAATTACATCAATAACAGTATTTAAAGCAGTATCATACCCCAGAGTGTGGGTTGTTCCATAAATATCATTATCAATTGTTCCCGGAATACCTATAACGGGGAAATTAAATTCTTTGCTAAAAATTTCGGCACCCGTAAAAGAACCATCACCCCCAATAACAACAAAAGCTTCAATTTGAGCTTCTTTTAACTTATCAAATGCTTTTTTTCTTCCTTCAGGAGTGCGAAAGTCTTTTGAACGAGCAGATTTTAATACAGTACCACCTTTATTGACAATATTATTAACAGAACGAGGTCCCATTTCTTCAAAATCTCCTTCAATCATTCCCTGATAACCTCTGTAAATACCCACACATTTAATATTGTGATAGGCACATGTTCGAACAACAGATCGAATAGCAGCATTCATACCCGGAGAATCACCACCCGATGTTAAAACACCTATTTTTTTTATGTTATTTGACATTTATTAAAATTTATTGTAAAATTAAAATTATTATAAATTTTAGGGGTCTTTTTTAAAGAAAATATAACGTTTTGAAAATTTTTCAATCGATTTCGTTGATAAGTTATACTTGAAATTTTACTAAAACGTTTGAAAAAAATGGTTTCATAGGGTTTAACAGTGTAGATGTAGATTTGTAAACTTTCTGCTGTAAAAGAACTGCTCTAATGTGTAAAAGTTTCAAACGTGTAAAAATCAATCTAAATCTGGCACAACTTCTTTATTGCTTGAGTTTGCGTTTTGCTTTTTCTTTTTTTCTTGAATAAGTCTATTGATATATTCGGGATCTAGTTCAGAGTCTGAGTTTTGTTCAAACGGACTTTTATCTTCTGTTTGCACTCGCTTTTTTGACGAAAATATTTTATGCCACAATTCGCTTAAATTGTCAAAATCTGAGTTGTAAGACAGCCCTAATCCTTGGGTGTAGCCAATACCCTGACCAATATAGCTGATGTCGTTTTCTTTATTAAAAGCTCTGGCTCGCAATGTATTATCTTCATTGAGTTGGTACTGTAATTCTACATTTCCTACAATTCCAGACTGACTAATCCCCCCTACTGGCAAACCTACTTTCCCGTTAATGGAGAGTTTATCATTTATTTGAGAACTAAGATTTACCCCCACTCTGTCAGCAACATTATTAACACGAGAGCCTGTAGAGTAGTCTAATCCAAATTTAATTTTATCATCTTCGTTTGAAATAATATCTTGCAACAAACTGCTTGCCGTTTCGCTCAGTGCATTGGAGTAATAATCGCTTGCCACAGCCCCCTGTGCAAAATATGTACCCCCCGCAAGAACTGACAACGCTTGTTGCTGTCTTGTATCTTTATCAGAAAGTTTATACAAAATTTCAGATTTGTAAACAGAGCTTACATTTGGATAATCAAGACTAAAATCTGTTTCAGGATTTTCTAAGTTTCCTGTTATTTTTATAATCACATTTGTATCTACTTTTCGGTTAGATATAGATGCCGATTCTAGCAAGACTGATGGATTGGTTTGTGTTTCATAAACAGCTTCTAAATTTAATGTAGCAGCCATTGGATCACCTTCCCAAACGATAGTTCCGAATTTTTTAACAGCCAATTTTTTTGAAATAATCCCACCATATTTAAAATTATATTCTCCGTCCCAAATAATATAATCGCCATTCATGGTAAAAACTCCGTTAGTGTTGTAATGCAAATTCATACCTCCTTCTCCTCTACCTTTCATGGCGTGCCCTGTATCTTGATTTAAAATTACTTCAATTTCTGCATCTTTTGTAATGTCAAAATCTAAAATTATATCAAAACTTTCCTGCTTTTTTATGGGAACTTCTATGTTTTTATTAAAACTTGAATTGATGAAGTTTATATATGTAACCTCTCCATAATTTTCTGAATCTCGCACAGGTATTTTAATAGCCGTTCCTTTTTCTGATTTACCTGATACTACAATTTTTAAATCCTCTATCAACCCTTTTATTGAAGCAAAACCGTTTAAAAAAGCTGTTCCATAATATACTGCATCTTCTGTTTCTTTTGTATCAAGTGCTAAAATATTTTTTGACGAAAGTTCTAAATCAAGTAACCAATTATCTAAATTTTTATGTTTTACACTTCCTTTAATGACGCCGTTTGTTTTAAATTTTGTATCAGTAACTTGAATATTTCTAAATAAAAACTGGTTTTCAGTAACATCTATTTGGGCTCTTTGTTCCATGTTTAAATCTACATTAAGATAAGGAATATTCATTCCTGCATTGTTCAAATAAATAACGCCATTAATATCTGGATTAGTAGCCTTGCCTAGCGTACTAAATCTACCAGTAGCCTTACCTCGCATATTAGAAAACACCGCACTCAACAAAGGTTCTAATGGCTTAATGTCAAAATCATCAAACTTTGTGTCTAAAGATAGTAATGCTTCTCTATTTACCATTTCAATAGTTCCGCGAGTATAAAAACTCTCAAAATCATTCTTAGAAATAGTAGCATTTAAATTAAACTTTCTTAAAAACTGGTCGCTGGAAACCTCGAGTTTTAAGTTGCCCAAATCTATTTGATTAACTTTTAAACCGTCAATGGTAACATCTGATATAGGGTTGTAATTGTCATTTTCTTGTTTAAAATCAACTATGCCATTAATTTTTCCGGCAAAGGATAAATTGTTGAGTGAGGGCGTAATTTTATCTAAATCAACATTGTTAAAGTTGAGTTGCAAATCTTTATAATCTCTTCCTTTGATAAAACCTTCAAATGTAAAAGATTCATTGTTATTTGAAAATATAAGTGTTTCAAAATCAAAGTTTTGAAGCTTTTTATCAAAAACTATTTTATTTTTTAAATCGTCTTTTTCATTGATATACCACAGACTGTTTTTAAAATTTACTTGCGAATTTTTAAATCCAACTACGGAATTTTTATCTTTATTGATGGTGTGATATAAATTGAGATTGTACTTATCTTCTTTATTTTTTCCGCCACTAAACTCTGTTCTAAAAAACAAAGTGTCATTTTGAGTGATGTTTATCAAATTAAAATCAGAAATATCATAGTACTTGGTGTGCAAACTGTCTAATGAAATAAAGGCATTGTATAAGGGATTTTTATTGTCTATATCAATATTAATACCGCTAAATTGATTTTCGTTAATGGTTATGGAGGGCGATTTAATATCTAATGTAAAAAGAGATTCGTCTGAAATAATTTCCCCTTTAAACCTAGTATTTTCAGCCACTTTTACATTTGGAAACAACGCACTGACGACTTTATCATAAATGGCAAAATCAAATATCATGTATTGATTCATTTCTAGCTTGTTTGGCGAATAATTAGCGTACAAACTGCCCACTGCATTTTCTAGCAATTTTTGCAACTGATTAAATTTGAATTTGCCCACCACTTTTCCACTCACTATATCTGGGGACTCTACAGTGATGGTACGTTCTTTAGTTTCATCAAAGCTAGATTGTAATTTAAAATCGTCAAAAAAGAAAAAGTCTTTTGAGTTTTGATAGTATAAGTTTTTTAAATCTAGTGTGCCATAAATTTTGTCAATACTGTTTCCAGAGGCATTAATATCTACAACGGCTTTTAAAATTGATATGCTGTCGTTTGTATAAATATTTAGCATCTGCAAGTTAGCATAATCGATGTGTGCATTAAAATTGTAATTATTAACAGGAGAGCTTAAATCTACTAAACCGTTAAAATCCATTTTTAAATTAGGATCATTGCTGTTAAAATACCCTTTAAAATAAGGCATTTTTAATTTTCCGTCAATTGTAATATTTTGATAATTATAGTCATTATAAAAAAGAGAAGCAATAGTTCCTTTAATATCAGTATCTAAATATTTTTTTGTGAAACCTCTTCCGTCAACTTCTACACTTGAGCTAATGCTCCCTAGATCAGGTTCATTTAAAAGTGTACCAATATCAAATTTATCAAACAACACTGTTCCTTTATAAGTTGCTTTATCAATGTTCATTAAATCATTTATGTATAATTTTGATTTTAAAAATCCTAGTTCAGATAGCATGCTAACCTTAGCATCAATATCTACATGAGTTAATAAAACGGTGCCATTAATATCAAAACTTCCCAGTCGGGTTAATGAAGTGGGTAATTGTTTGCCTAAAACTCTGGGCATTACTTTATTTAATCTTTCAAAGCTTGAAAACAATTTATCAAAATTTCCGTTTATAACAAATTCGTCTTTAACTTTTGAAAACAATTTTTTAAAAGTAACATTTCCTATGATTTGAGAGTTGTTTTTATCTGTTACCATCAAATTATGAGTGGTAAAATTGTTTAGCGTACCTTTTAAATGTGTGTTTATATAAAACATATTATTGGCACCAAATTCATTATAAAAAAAGTTTAAATCATTAGTTGATAAAGCGGCTTTATTAATAATTGCATCAAAAACAACTCTATTATTAAAATCTTTAAAATCTTTTATGGTATAGTTGAGTTTAATTTTTCCTTTTAAAGTAGAATGTGCCGTTTTTAAATCCAATTCATCTAAAATGATGTTTGTTTTTGTGTAAGTAAATTTTGAAATTAATCTTTTAATTTTCAAACCTCTGTGATCGTCAAAAACCAGTGAATTAATATTAGTTGTTACATCGCTGCCTTTAATTTTAAAATCTATTAACTTGGCATTGAGGTTTTTTAAATTTAAAACTTTAGGCGTTTGCAGGTTATAATCGGTATAAGTAAATTTACTATTCGTAATGTTTATGGATTGAACAAGCATTCTAAATTTACCAGATCCTGGTTTACCATCATCAAAAGCGTCTATAAATTGATCTAGATTACTTTGTTTTTCTCCTTTATTTTGTAAAATATGAAGCTCTAATTCATCTGCATTTATAAAATCAAAATAAGGATGACCTTGATCAATTAATTTTTTAAAATCTACATAAGAAGCAATAGATGTCTTTAAATCCTTGATTGTAAACAAATTGATATTATTAATATCTTTTGAAACTACATTTTTTAGTTTAATGTTACCAAAAATGGTTATTTCAACTTTTTCAATAGACAGTTTAGTTCCAAATTCTTTATTAAGGTAATCTGTTGCATATTTACCAAGTTTTGTTTGTACCCAAGGTAAAGACAAAACAACACCCGAAAGCAGAAGCAAAAAAACAAGTGCTAAAATAAAACGTGAGGCTATTTTTTTGAAACGTTTGATAAAAAATTGTATTAGATTTGTATGCTTATAGGTAAAATATATCCTTAAAGAACAAAAATAGTGTTTTTTATAGATATTTATTGCTAAAAGTTGTAAAATTCATGCCTTTTTATGATACACAAACCCATTTATACCTTAGCCATAGAAAGCTCTTGCGATGACACGGCTGCGGCTGTTTTAGTAAACGACAAAGTACTATCAAATATTGTGGCAAGTCAGCCTATTCATGAGGCTTATGGAGGCGTTGTACCAGAGTTAGCCTCAAGAGCACACCAACAAAATATTGTACCCGTTGTTGATATTGCCCTAAAAAAAGCAGGAATTTCAAAAAATGATTTGAGTTGTATTGCTTTTACCCAAGGTCCAGGATTAATGGGTTCACTATTAGTTGGAGGTTCTTTTGCAAAATCAATGAGTGCCGCCTTACATATTCCGTTAATTGCTGTAAACCACATGAAAGCACATATTTTAGCTCATTTTATAAACGAAGAGGGAAGTGAAAAACCCAAATTCCCGTTTTTAGCACTAACCATTAGTGGAGGACACACCCAAATTGTAAAAGTTATTAGTTTTTTTGAAATGGAAATCATTGGTGAAACTACTGATGATGCAGTGGGCGAGGCTTTTGACAAAAGTGCTAAAATACTAGGATTTTCATATCCGGGTGGCCCTTTAATTGATCAATTTGCTCAAACGGGTAACCCAATGGCTTTTCAATTCACAAAACCAAAAATAGCGGAATTAAATTTTAGTTTTAGTGGTTTAAAAACACAAATCTTATATTTTATACAAAAAAACGTTGCATCAAATTCAAACTTTATAGAGGAAAATAAAGCAGATATTTGTGCTTCTATTCAACATACTATTATTGAAATTTTAATGGACAAATTAAAATTAGCCGTTGCCAAAACTGGTATAAACCAAATTGCTATTGGCGGAGGAGTTTCGGCTAATTCTGGGATTAGAAAAACACTCCTTGAAGCCGAGAAAAAATATGGCTGGAAAACGTTTGTACCAAGATTTGAGTACACCACAGATAATGCAGCGATGATTGGGATTGTGGGATATTATAATTATTTAGAAAACAATTTTAGCAATGGGGAAGTGGTTTCTAAAGCTCAAATTGAATTTTAAACATATAATATGCAACTTTTCTATAATTCTCATATAAAAACAGATGATGCTTTTTTTCAATTTGACAAAGAAGAAAGCAAACATATTATAAAAGTGCTGCGAAAAAAAGTGGGCGACTTTATCTATATTACAGATGGCAAAGGCAATTTATTTTATTCTGAAATTAGTGTAGAATCTGAAAAAAAATGTGAAGTAAAAATACTAAAAATTGAAAACTCTGAAGCTAAAAAATATCATCTACATATTGCTATTGCTCCAACAAAAATGAACGATAGAATGGAATGGTTTATTGAAAAAGCCACAGAAATAGGCATAAACGAAATTACACCAATTATATGTGAACGTTCTGAAAGAAAATTTTATAAAACAGATAGAGCCGAAAAAATTATACAAGCAGCCCTGAAACAATCGCAACAATTTTATATACCAAAAATAAATGAAATGATTTCGTTTAATGACTTTATTAAAAAAGAAATAAACGCTAAAAAATTTATTGCACATTGCGTAGAAGATAAAAAAGAATTGTTTAAAAATAGTATTTCAAAAAGTCAAAATATTCTTATTTTAATTGGTCCTGAGGGCGACTTTTCTGTAAAAGAAATTGATCTTGCTTTAAAAAATAATTTTATTGCAGTATCTTTGGGAAACACAAGATTACGAACCGAGACTGCTGGCGTTGTTGCTTGTCATTCTGTGGCATTTATAAATGAATAGAAAATGAATAAATTTTGTATTTTGGATAAATTGGGTAGTTCCATACAAA